>JAUIMD010000239.1 GCA_030433225.1 Bacteroidia bacterium | reverse complement strand
AATACCACATGCACCAAAAAATGCAGGAACAATACCGGTATGCCTTACAGGCACAATACCAGGTGTTGAAAACCGAGGCCACAAAGTATAGGGAGGCCATTGATTTTTATGAGCAAAGTGGTAAAGCGTTGAGCCAGAAGCTTATTGCTACAACAGAAGAAAGTTATGCACAAGGTGAGATAAATTTTTATGAATTTGTGCTCAGCATCGAAAATGCATTGCAGCTTACGCTGGATTACCTGGATAATGTAGCCGGGTACAACCGCCTGGTGTTGGAGATGAACTATTTAAATCGTTAAGAAATAGGTGGCACACCAATGGTAGAATAAGACAGGTACTTGCCCCTTTGTTTACTAAACCCTGCTGCGCCCGAAACATACTGCCGTTGTAGTTGTTTAAGGGAAAGAAGTACATGTAGCACATAAACACCCGTATGGATGTGGAATAAATATACGCTGGAAAAAAATAAAGTATACTACTGGCAAATTGGTGTAACGGAATTTTGGGTAAAAAAACTGGACAAAAAGTGGTTGGTAGCTTATCGAAATTCCGAAGAATCTTCGCCGGATGTGTGCAAGGCCAAGGTTGTGGAAGAACCGGACGATGTGGATTTTCAAACCTGCATTGGCGACCGCGGAAATACATTAAATGTGGTACCCGCCTTGCCAAAACTCCCGGTCGTGTTGCGTCCGTTCAATTCGTACAAGGTATTGCCAAAAACCACGGCACACATTTATGTACACATCCCGGTATCCATCCATTTGTACGCAGGCAGCGTAAAAGACGAGAACCTGCTGGCAGAAATTCCCGGGCAGGAATTGTCTCAAACCTGGTTTGGGGCACCCGACAATGGCGAACTGGCCGTAGCCGTTAAAAATAATTTTTACAGCGATGCCGATAACGTACACTTTAAAGTGAACGATGTGATGTGCCCGGTGCGCATAACCAACGATGCCGAAAACGCCCTGGATTTTCAACGCATGTTGTTGCATGTGGAGTATGTAGCCATCTATTCCAGCCAAAATAAATTGTATACCAGCGATATACGTGTGAAATTTAAGGGAGAAAGTGCCGTGAGTGATATTCATTATTCCAGCCAGGCACCCTCTTTTTTAGAAGGAGCCCGACAAGTTGCAGCCGCCCGTAATCCGGAGAAATTTAACGTGTTGAAACGTAGTTTTTATTTCATAAAATCGCTCACAGAATATTAGCCATGACCGATTTCAATTTTACCCCCGAAACCATCGAAAAAATAAAGCGCATCGCCATTACCATTGGGGTTGCTTACCTCATTGCCCAGGTATTGGTAGTACTGATTCGCCGGGTGTTGTTTCAAAAACTATCGCCCCAAACCAAAATGCTGGTAAGCAGAGGCATTGCCTATGCCACAGTGATATTTGTTGTGTTTATCATCATCAATATTCTCGAACTCAAAGGCGTGTTTCAAACCATGTTGGGCGCTGCCGGGGTAATGGGCATTGTATTGGGCATTGCTTCACAAACCAGCATTGGAAACATTGTAAGCGGAATTTTTGTGATTTCTGAAAAACCATTTGAACTGGGCGACCTTATTCGGGTAGGCGATAAATTAGGAGTGGTGTATTCGATTGATTTATTGTCCATTAAACTCAAAACACTGGACAACCTGTTGATTCGCATTCCCAATCAAACCATCATCAGTACCGAAGTAACCAACGTTACCAGGTTTCCAATCAGGCGTATGGACATAGTAATTAGTGTAGCCTACAAGGAAGATTTGCGTAAGGTAATTGAAGTTTTGCGCGACATTGCCAACCGCATGCCACTATGCCTTGACGAGCCTGAACCCCTGGTTGTGGCCAAAGAGTTTGGGGCCAGCAGTGTGGATATGCAATTGGGCCTGTGGTTTGAGAAAACCAATTACCTGCACCTTAGAAATGCCGTATTTCCTGAAATTCTGGAAACCTTTGCCCGGGAAAACATCGAAATTCCATTCCCTCATGTTTCGGTTTACACCGGAGAAGCCACCAAACCTTTTCCGTTACGCGTACAAAACGAGCAGGACATTCAACCTTCTAAATAAAATGTAACCATCACGGTAGGATATTTCCTTTTTTAGTCCCTGTAAATTACTGATGGTTACAGAGGTTCACAAAACTAATGCTTGCCGGATACCCGCATCTCTCCGTACCATTTCTAAATAAAGAAATATTTCTTTATTTAACAACAATTAAAGGTTCGCCCGTAATTATTTAAATAATTTTGATGCGTAGTTGCGATGAACAAACAGCTTTGTAACTTTTATCACGAAGGCTGTTGGTACATTTTGCCAACTTGCATGGCGTTTAACAATACATACACATCAATAACTTACACATTCAATGGACGTTGAAATTCTGGCGCGCATACAATTTGCATTTACCATTGCCTTTCACTACATCTATCCTCCTTTAAGCATAGGATTGGGTTTGCTCATGGTGATTTTCGAGAGTCAATACATCCGAACACGAAAGGAGGAGTATCGGATTTTAAGCCGGTTCTGGACCCGTATTTTTGCACTTACCTTTGGCATTGGGGTGGCAACCGGTATTGTAATGGAGTTTGAGTTTGGCACCAATTGGGCCACCTATTCCACTTTTGTGGGCGATGTTTTTGGCAGTGCACTGGCGGCTGAAGGTATTTTTGCTTTTGCCCTTGAAAGTGGTTTTTTAGGGGTGCTTCTGTTTGGCTGGAACCGTGTAAAACCCTGGGTACATTTAGTGTCAACCATAGGCGTTTTTCTGGGTTCTATGTTTTCTGCCGTGTGGATTGTAGTAGCCAACAGCTGGCAGCAAACACCGGCAGGTTACCATGTAGTGGGTGAAGGGATGCAGGCCCGTGCAGAAATTACCGATTTTTGGGCCATGGTGTTTAATCCCTCCAGTGTGGACCGCCTGCTGCACGTTTGGGTAGGGTGTTTTTTGGCCGGTGCTTTCCTGGTAATGAGCGTGCATGCGTATTATATCCTTAAAGGACGATACGTGGAAATTTCGCAAAAGGCGTTTACCTATGCCCTGGTTGTTGCTACCTTTTTTTCGCTGGCACAGCTGGTAATAGGGCACAGCAGCGCCGATGGGGTAGCGGTTAACCAGCCGGCCAAACTGGCGGCACTCGAAGGGCACTTTGATGCCAAAGGACCCGCTGATATGTACCTGTTTGGTTGGGTGGACCAGGAAGCGGAAAAAACATATGGCCTGAAATTTCCGGGAGGACTTTCGTTTTTACTGGAATACGATTTTGAGGCGCCGGTTACCGGCTTAAAAGCGTTTCCAAAAGTGGATCGACCCGGCCAGGTCAATGCTGTATTTCAGTTTTACCACATTATGATTGCCATTGGTATGACGCTAATCGGGCTCACCCTGCTAGCAAGCTTTTTGCGTTGGCGCAACCAACTGTTTCAGCAAAAATGGTTAATGCTGGCGTTTACCTGGGCGGTGCTGTTGCCGCAAATTGCCAACCAGGCCGGTTGGTTTGCCGCCGAAATGGGCCGACAACCCTGGGTGGTGTACGGTTTATTGCGCACCTCTGATGCGTTTTCGCAGGCCGTTTCAGAAAATCAGATTTTGTTCTCACTCATTCTGTTTACGCTGATTTACAGCCTGCTATTTGTGTTGTTTATTTATTTACTCAACAAAAAAATTATGCATGGCCCCTACAACGAAGACGAAGAAGATGACAGACCTTTAACGCAGGAAATTGCAGACGTATTTACACGAAAATAAGTATGGAAACATTGTTAGGATTGGATTACCCTACCTGGTGGTTTTTAGTGGTAGGAGGGTTATTTTCAGGATATGCCATTTTAGATGGTTTTGATTTTGGTGCAGGAGCCTGGCACCTGTTTTTTAAAAAAGAAGAAAACAGGCGCATTGCCATGAACGCTGTTGGGCCGGTTTGGGATGGAAATGAGGTGTGGCTCGTTATTGGGGGAGGAGCCTTGTTTGCCGGGTTTCCGGTGGCCTATGCTTCATTGCTCTCATTCATGTATACGCCTTTTATACTGTTTCTGGTTTTTATCATTTTCAGGGCAGTTTCTATCGAGTTCAGGGGAAAAGAGCCCATGGTATGGTGGAAAAAAATGTGGGATACGGTGTACAGTATCTCCAGTATAATGCTGGCTTTTTTACTGGGGGTGGTACTGGCCAATGTTTTGCAGGGCATTGCCATCGGACCCGATTACAGCTATCAGGGACAGGGGATTACCGATTTTTTAAACATCTATTCCGTTTTAATGGGATGCACAACCTTGGCGCTGTTTATGTCGCATGGTGCCATTTACCTGCTGTTAAAAACCGAAGGCCGTTTGTACGATCGCCTGTATGCATTGCAGCGCTATGCCATGATCGGTTTTATACTTTCATTTGCCATTACCACCGTGTACACGTTAATTTACATTCCCCATCTTTCCGACAATTTTAAGCAGCATCCCGCACTATTTATTTTGCCGCTGGCAGCGTTTTTAAGCATCGCAAACATTCCTCGCTTAGCGCGT
>JAUIMD010000238.1 GCA_030433225.1 Bacteroidia bacterium | reverse complement strand
TATTACATTGGCGACACCATTACCGACCGCGAAAAACTGCTGGTGCAAACACCCGAAAGTTTCAAGGCCCGCTTAAATGTTGATGTACGTGTAAACCAGGAAGTAACCCGCATCCACCGCAACCCAAAAAGCGTGGAAGTGCACAACTGGAAAACCGGCGAAACCTACACCGAACACTACGACAAACTGGTGGTGTCTCCCGGTGCCGAACCTGTAAAACCGCCCATTAAAGGGATCAACGATTCGGCCATATTTACCCTGCGCAACGTAAAAGATACCGACCAGATAAAAGCCTACTGCAACACCCGAAAACCCCAACATGCCGTGGTGGTGGGTGCTGGTTTTATTGGCCTTGAAATGGCCGAAAACCTCCACGCCCTGGGCATGAATGTCACCATTGTGGAAATGGCCAGCCAGGTAATGGCACCGCTCGACTATGAGATGGCCGCCGAAGTGCACCAGCACCTGAAAACAAAAAATGTGGAGTTCTACCTGAAAGATGGGGTAAGTGCCTTTCAGCGCAACGGGGAGCAACTCAGCATCCACCTGCAATCGGGGCGCAACATCGAAACCGATTTAGTGATCCTCTCCATCGGGGTACGTCCCGAAACCAAGCTGGTGAAAGAAGCCGGACTGGAACTGGCCGGAAACGGGGGCATAAAAGTGAACGAATACCTGCAAACCAACGACCCTGACATTTACGCACTGGGCGATGCCATTGCCTTTCCACACCCCATTACAAAAAAGTATGTAAATACCTACCTCGCCGGGCCTGCCAACAAGCAAGGGCGCCTGGTGGCTGATAACATTGTACTGGGCAATACCCGAAAATACCGGGGCGCTATTGCCACTGCCATTGCCAAGGTGTTTGATTTAACGGTGGCTTCTACCGGTTTGTCGGCCAAGGCATTGCGCAACGAGGGTATCGAATACGTTTCCAACATCATTCACGGCTCGTCGCATGCCGGGTATTACCCCGGTGCCCTGCCGTATACCCTCAAAATTCTGTTCCACCCTACAAGCGGGAAACTGTATGGCGCACAAATGATTGGCTACAAGGGCGTGGATAAGCGCATTGATTTGATTGCTACGGTACTGCTCAACAACGGAAGCATCTACGATTTGCAGGACATTGAACATGCCTACGCTCCGCCTTATTCTTCCGCCAAAGACCCGGTAAACCAGGCCGGATACGCCGCCGAAAACATCATAACCGGGCGCGTAAAAATTATCAATTGGGTGGATTTAAGCAAGCTGGACAGCAACAGCATTACCCTGGTGGATGTACGTACGCCCGAAGAGTTCCATCTGGGACACATCGAGGGCAGCATCAACATTGAGGTGGATCGCATTCGGGAACGCCTGGATGAAATTCCACGCGATAAAAAGATTATAGTGTATTGTGGGGTAGGGCTGCGCGGATACATTGCCGCACGCATTTTAACGCAAAACGGCTTTGAGCAGGTGCACAATTTAAGTGGCGGATACAAAACCTACGAGCACACCACTTCCAAGCAAAGCAACGAAGATATTTTTGAGGCCAACTACATTGCCAACGACAACAACATTTACCGCCGTACGCCCGTTTCCGGTGCCAACCCCGAAGACATAGCGGCCATTCTTGAGGTGGATGCCTGCGGCCTGCAATGCCCCGGACCGGTATTGAAACTGAAGGAGGAAATTACCAAACTAAAGCCCGGAGAACGCCTGCTGCAAAAGGCCAGCGACCCCGGTTTTATGAAAGATGTGCAATCGTGGTGCAACGTTACCGGAAACCAGTTGCTGAAAGTAGAATCGGAGGCCGGCATTATTTCTGCCCTTATTGAGAAAGGTGGTGAACAGCCCAAACCCAAACAGGGAGCTTTAAAAGGGCAACTGCCCGATAACAAAACGCTGGTGGTGTTCAGCGACGATATGGACCGTGCACTGGCTTCTTTGGTTATTGCCAACGGGGCGGCCGCCATGGGCAAACAGGTGACCATGTTTTTTACCTTCTGGGGACTCAACATTATAAAAAAGCCGGAGAAAACCGAGGTGGAAAAAGATTTTATGGGCAAAATGTTTGGCAAAATGATGCCTTCCAATGCCCAAAAACTTAAGCTCTCAAAAATGAACATGATGGGCATGGGATCGGTAATGATGAAAAAACGCATGCTGGCCAAAAAGGTAGATTCCATTGAAGACATGCTGCAAACGGCGATGGACAACGGCGTAAAAATGATTGCCTGCCAAATGTCGATGGACGTAATGGGCGTGGATAAACACGAACTGCTCGACCGCGTAGAAATTGACGGGGTAGCCACCTACCTTGAAGAAGCCGACCAGGCAAACGTAAACTTGTTTATTTAAGTACACAACACTATTTAATAGCGCAAAGGCTGCACCACACGGTGTGGCCTTTTTGTTTGGGTGGATATCGCTACCTTTATTCCATGGCAGATGTGCATAACAAAGCTACCCGAAGCTATAATATGAGCCGCATTAAGGGGAAGGATACCAAACCTGAAATGCTGGTTCGAAAATTCCTTTTCTCCAAAGGATACTAATAATATCAAGAATTGGTTTGCATTCCGATCTTGATTTCAATTAATAAGGCACTTAAAACTAATGTTGATTTTTTGCTAGATCGATTCCATTTTGCTTTGAAAAAGTTCAATTCCCTTTGAAGTATTCATTTTCCTACTATTTTTACGTTCGCGAATTTTTTCTCCTATGTACTATAGCGACATTTGAGAATACGTAACCGTACCGATGAACCATGTTAAATGAACTAAAATATCCAATAAGTTTAGAGTATAGTTCTGATGGTAAATATTTACCGATAGAATTTTATTTACAAACGATTCCAGTGTGCAAAAAGATTGACCTTAAGTTAGGATACTTTAGCAGTAATGCTATTAGGGCATTAGCTTATGGTTTTGCTCAGTTTATTTTTAATGGAGGTAACTTAAGAATAATCACCAATCACTTTTTATCAGCTGAAGACAGGCGAATTTTATTTGAGGACCCCAAGCAGGACTATGGTGAGGAGGACATCAGTAAATTATTAACCGATGACTTGGATGGGCTTGCTAGAGTACTTGAAAGAGGCGATCAACACTTTTTTAATTGTCTTAAATATTTGCATAAACATGGCAGACTAATTATTCAACCTGTAAAAACGGCGACCGGTGGTATGTCGCATTATAAACAAGGTTTGTTTTACGATGGAAACCATACCGTTGCTTTTAATGGGAGCTGTAATTTTACGTATGCTGGCTTAATTGAAAATGGGGAAAGCTTTAGTATTTCTCGTTCGTGGGGTGAAGTTTCGGAGAAAGCCAAGATTAAAGAATACCAGGAAGGATTCGAGGCCATTATAAAAAAGCAAAATGATTCCTTTCAATATTTGAGCGTGGATGAAATTGTTGAAGTCATTAAGTCGAAAGGGCAAGATAAAGATTTGGAACAATTAATAGAGGATGAAATTGATGTTCTAAATAAATTGAACGATCGTCCACGTTTTAAAGACACCTATAGCAAGCATATTAAAGATTTTGAACGGAAGGTACATGAATATAAAACGAAACCTCGTTTCCCTTATCCTTCTGGACCTCGTGACTACCAACAGCAAGCATATAATAATTGGAAAGCAAATATCTATCAAGGCATCTTCGCCATGGCAACGGGTACCGGGAAGACGATTACTTCTTTGAACTGTTTGCTTGAAGAATATAAGGTATCGGGTAAATTTCAAGCAATCATATTAGTCCCTACATTTTCATTGGTAGAACAGTGGGAGAAAGAAGTTCTAAATTTTAATTTCTCTACCAACATTATAAAAGTTTGCTCAAAAACAAACTGGAGACCCGAACTCTCTTATTTAGTTAACTCTTCAAAGTTTAATAAAAAACTTTCGTTTATTATCATAACAACTTATGCTAGCTTTCACAGAAAGAAATTCCAAGACTATTTTAAGAACCTTCCAGATAACACTTTATTCATTGCAGATGAAGCTCACAACTTAGGTTCTCCTAAAGTTTTGGAGGTTCTTAAAAAAGTTTCGCTAAAAAAACGCATTGGACTTTCAGCAACACCCAAACGATATTTTGATGAACAAGGGGATCGAAAAATTGAGGCATTCTTCAATGATAAAGCTCCATATGTTTATAGCATAACAATGGAAGAAGCCATTAAAAAAGAATGGTTGTGCCCTTATGTATATTATCCACATATCGTATTTCTAGATGAAATAGAGTTAGATAAATATGCAGAGATTTCGCGCTTATTGGTCAAATACTTTGACTCAGAAACAGGAAGATACAAGGATGATACTATTGTTAATGCTTTACTTATGAAACGAAAGCGAATTATACATAAAGCTATAAACAAGAAAGATGTATTTAAAAGTATTATAGGAGCAGAACATCTTAAAGGTGATGGTATAAAGTTTAGTCTGGTTTACGCTCCAGAGGGAATGGAACCTAACTATGAGGAAACTGATTTAAATGATGACAGTTCCGATGATTTG
>JAUIMD010000237.1 GCA_030433225.1 Bacteroidia bacterium | reverse complement strand
CTGACATTACCGGTACCTATGCGGTGAAAATAAACGATGGATCGTGTTTCGAAATTTCAGAAGAGGTATTTTTTGAAGCACCAACCGATGTTGCCGAAACGCTGGCAGGGAATACACTTCGGCTGTACCCCAACCCGGCAACGGACATCCTGAACATCGAAAGCCAGGGGGATATTTCCCGCATCCAGATTATTTCCTTATCCGGTAACCTGATGCAGCAATACGAAAAAAGCCAGCTGCAACACCTCCGGCTTAAGGTGGGCGGGCTTGAAAACGGCATTTACTTTGTCGCCATTACGTACCGTAACGGACAACGAACAACGGCAAAGTTCACCAAGCAAAATAAGTAGATCGAAAAATACAATTGAAATTTAATGCGTGTATGTTGACCAAATACATCATCCGAAATAAAACTTCTCACAGTTCGCTGGCAGTGCAAAAGCTTAACAGGCTTTTTGCACTGTTGGTGTTATTGACCCTGGGCATTCAGCTACACGCCCAGGTAGACAATTTGCATTACATCCCTCCGTTTTATGCACCCCCGTTTAACAACTTTACAGATGTGGGGCCAACCAATAACCCGGCTGGAAATTATTTTCACCGCGTGGTATTGTCGACATCTGTTGAAGATACGTTTGATGTAAACATACGCACCAAAACCGATTTTGTAGCTACCGTTCAAATATCCAAAGCTACCCCGGCATATGTGGATTTGCCCACGTATGCATATTACAGCACATACGACGATGCCACCTACAATTTGCCCAAAACAGTAGTGAGCCAGGATGACATCAACAAAGTACTAAACAACCAGGGCCTGATACTGGAAGCTGATTATGATTTTTACGTAAACATCTCACAACGGTCAGGAGCGCAGGGAGATTTATTAACCTCCAAGGGGCGTGTGGGAAAAGGAACGCACTTCTTTTCGGGTCACCTGCCTAACAAGGTGCTTACCAGCACACAATACCGGCCTCGCCGCTCTAATTTTATTTCGGTAATGGCCACCGAAGACAATACCGAGATTACCTTTTCAAATCCGCGCCTGCGATGGTATGGCCATGCACAAAACACCTTTACCATTACGCTGCAAAAAGAAGAAACCTATGTTTTGGGCGCATGGCTTGAGTTGTACAATACAAGCGATAACCCCGATGATTTGATTGGAACGGAAATCACTTCCACCAAAGATATTGTTGTAAACACCGGGTCGTGGTGTGGAAGCCTTGCAGATGGCAACAGTCAGGACATTGGAATTGACCAGCTAGTTCCGGTAGAAATACTTGGAAACGAATTTATTACGGTTAGAGGGGAAGGAACCCACCCCACCAACCATTCAGAAAAAGTAATTGTAGTATCCCCTTACGACGACAATACCATTGTGGTAAATGGAGGAACCACTCAGGTTACACTGGACAAGGGAGAATACTTTATGTTTGATGCCGACGATTACAATGCCAATCAAAACATTTACCTAAATTCCACGTACGGAACCTACGTTTATCAATCGTTGCTGGGTGCAGCTGGCAGTAACCCAACCGTGGGATTTATTTTCATTCCCAAACTGTCGTGCGAAGGATACAAGGATGTTTCTATCTCCTATACCAACTCCATCGGTAATCCGCAACTGTTATTGGTTGCCCGAAAGGGATCCGGAGGTGATCTTCCGGTAGTTACCATTGATGGTGTTAAAATTGATTCGGCGCTGGCAACCACAGGAAGTGCTGTAACCGGAAATTCCGATTGGGTAACCTATAAAATTGGTCCAACCGCCATTGCCAACCATTTTAATGCCGATGGTGACTGGCACCTGAGTGTTGAATCCAACTATGCCATTAATGCCGCCCTTTCTTTTGAAAGTGGTGTGATTGGCGGTGGTGGATTCTATTCTGGTTTCGGGATCAGACCTGCGATACAAACCGCACCACGAATTTTAAATACCAATGGCTGTGCCCCGGGAAATATGGAACTACAGGCCGATGACAGTTACTACAATACCTACCAGTGGTACAAGGACGGGGTTGAAATTGCCGGAGCCACCAATAGCGTTTATTACCCAACCACCCGTGGGGTATATACGCTGAAAGGCTTAACCGACTGTGGCTTGTCGCGCGAATCGGCAGAGGTAAACGTAAGAACCTGTATTTACTGGGAAAGTAAAGACGGAGATGGAATGGATGTGGATATTTGGGAGGATGCCACTGCGTTGTCACCACCTGAAGATCCGTTCCTTGAATTTCGCCTGGCAGAAGCGCTTGATTTCGATATTTTTATCCGTTACCGAACCATAATTCCAAGCTACCTGCCCTACCCGGCTACACCCGGTATCGGGGGAGATTTTATTCCCATTGATTACAATGCGCAAATCCATATCCCGGCCGATTCCATTTCTGGTTTTACCGACCCCATGTGGATTCTGCCTGATTTTATTGACGAGCAAAATGAGCAATTTAACATAGAAATAATTGATGTGCTGGATGTAGATGGCAACGTTGGAGCCATTGTTCAGGACGATCAGGTAACGGTAACAATCCTGGATGACGACTCCATAACCACCACCGTAAACATCGAAGACGACTTTTCGGTGATAGAAAATGAAGGAAATGCGGTATTCACTATTTCGTTAACCAAAGCTAGTGGCAGGGCCGTTTACGTGGATTACAAAACAGTGGCCAATACTGCCTTTTCGTCCAACGATTACTACTCACGCTCAGGTACCCTGACCTTTTTGGAAGGTGAAACTCAAAAAACAGTGTCGGTTCCTATCATTAACCGTAATGGGTTTAACGGAGAACGCAACTTTCATGTGGTACTGGAAAACCCGACTTATTGCCTGCTCGGAAACGATACCAGCACCTGCACCATACAAGACAAAGAAGGAGAGGATGTATTTTTGTATTATGTAAACGACACCTCTTCGGTTGAAGGTGACTCGCTGTATTTTGACATTCGCCTGTCGCAATCGTTGCTGGAACCACTTAGCTTTCGTTTGGCATTGCTGGAAGGCACAGCTACTTCCGACGATTTTGGCGCCAACAGCATCGACAGCACAACACTTACGGCAAATGTAGGTGTGCTGGATGCCGGTCAAAACCCGGTAAGTCAGCTATCGTACAACGAGGGAGTTGGCAACGGAGAATTTTATGTCCAGCTCAGCAATGTGATGGATGTTCCCGTAACGGTCATTTATCAAACCACGGCCAATACGGCCGAAGAAAACCTGGACTACCTCCCGATAAACAACATGTTGCTGTTTATGCCGGGCGATTCCATTAAAAAACTGGAAATACCAATTTTGGATGACGAAAGAAAAGAACCGGTAGAAAACTTTTTATTTCAAATTACCAAGGTGGTCAATGGATACAATTCGCAAAGCATTTGGGAAGTGCACATTACCGACAATGAAGCCATCCCAACCCTATCGCTGGAAAACGATAAATCCATGCTGGAAGATGAGGGTGCAGCCAGGTTCAAGGTTTCCTTATCGCAAAAAAGCAATGATACCATAAAAGTAACCTATTCGGCCTACGAATACGATATACTGACGGATGCCCCAGCTACTGCAGGAGATGGCTCCTTACCCCAACACGACTTTAGAAGCCTGACTGACATTCTCACATTTCTGCCGGGAGATTCGGTGAAATATACCAATGTTGATGTGTTTTTAAACGACGGTGGAGGTTTTGGTTTCTCATACGCCGATGAAGCAGCAGAAAAATTTTATGTTAGTCTGGTGAGTGTTGAAGATGCCAATACCGGTTCCATCAACCCTGCCGCCAACCGTTCCATTGCAACTATACACGAAGAGGAAGTGTTTGATACCCTGCACCACATATACCTGGAAGAGGATGTTTGGGCTGAGGAAGGGCAAGACTTAAACTTTGCGGTGAAACGATTTACGGGTACGATAAATGCATGGCGTGTTCAGGTAGCGTTTACGCCGCTATCTGCTTCTGCAGCAGATTTCAGCTCTACCCCCTCCACTGCGTTTATCGATCTCCCCGCGGGCAGTACCACAGCTAACCTGACCATTTCTACCGTTGACGATAACCTGTTGGAAGCCGATGAAAATTTTACCTTGCAAATTGTAGATGCACAATATAAAGAAACCGCAGTAGATCCCTGGACAACAATGGACATCCTGCCCGGACGTGCAACCGTTTACGGTGTAATACAGGATAATGACCTGAATGATGCACCCATTGCGCTTGCAGACAGCTTTTACGTTGGAACCAACCAAACGCTAACCATAACGGATAACCACGGCGTACTGGAAAACGACATTATTTATACCACCAACGATGTGAATACCGTAAGTTGGAACGGTGCTATAAATCCGGCATACGGTACCTTAACCGCCCTGGGGGTAAATGGTAGTTTTACGTATGTACCGGCTACCGATTACCAGGGCAACTTTACCATGAACTACACCCTGCAAACCACAAAAGGGGATGCAGTAGTGGGATCTGTATATTTTAGTGTGGTAGAAATGCCTACCCGCTATTTTATTACACCCGGCGACACGGTTT
>JAUIMD010000236.1 GCA_030433225.1 Bacteroidia bacterium | reverse complement strand
TAGATTCTTATTCTATACTTGCTAACTTTAGAAACAAGATTTAATGTAAAAAGAGTTCCCGTCCCAGGAACTCTTTTTTATTTTCATCAGGGCGAAAATAAGCCTCCTCCTACCAACCGTTTTTTGGGATCAGTTCATATTCTTGTGGAGCAAAAAGATTAAGCATAAATTTTAGCTACCCTGAATAAGAAGAAGTTGATATCCGATACACCTCTCAACGTAGCCCTAAAAGCTTTGAGTTTAGCATTAAAAGATTCTGCTGAGGCATTTGTACTTCTATGATCAAAGAAGTTGAGTATTTCCTGGTAGTGCGAATAAATTGTTGCAGATATCGTGTTGAATGATTTAAAATTACACTCGGAAACCTCATTGTACCAGCGAGCAAGTCTTGTATAGGCCACAGCTTTGATCATCTTTTTAGAAAAGATCATCCTCAGGGAATGCGTCAATGAATGGGCCTTCTTCAAATCGGGGTACTGGGCAAACAGTATTTGCGCACGTATCTTTTGGCTGTCGGACCATTTCTCAGGAGACTTAAATAACAGGTACCTGCTTCGGGCCAGCAACTGTTTTTTTGTATCTCCATTTTCAAAGCGGAAAGGGATGAATTTTTCTTCCTGATACCTGGCTTGCTGAATGGCTTCGGTTTCTTCGTTTATGGCATCCCAGCGGTGTGCAATGCGCATTTCCTGTAGTGCATCATAAGCCAGTTTCTGCACATGAAAACGATCGATTACACGCGATGCATTGGGGAAACAATGGATGACAATTCTACGCATGCAATTCGCCATATCCAGGGTTACTTCCTGTACCTCTGAGCGTTGGTTTCTTGGTATTTGTTCCAGAATCTCGATTACTTTGTCGGAGTTGGTGCCTTCTATCATGGCCACCAGTGCTCCTTTTTTTCCCTTTGCTGCTTTATTGGTTACAATGGTGTAGAGTTCTCCATTTGAAAGTGATGTTTCATCAATACTAAGATGGGTGCCCAGGTTGCAGGGAAATAACATCCACTTATCGGCATGAGCTTTTTGATCCCATTTTTTGTAATCGCTCAGGTGGTCTTTGTAGTGTTGCCCCAGCTGCTTTCCGTTGATGTAATAGAACTTTTCAAGGCTATGACTGCTGATGGGGTAGTTATCCAAAAATACCTTTTAAAAAAGTTGCAAATTCCTTCGTTAAGCGAGTTCCTTTTGCAACCGAATCCCAATCCCTTTCCACTGTTTTACCAGTGGATTCAGACAACCAACGGCGCCTTCGTACATGTAAAAACATCGGTTTGTCCCGCAAGGGAAAATCCTGAATAATTGCCGGTGGATGAAAGCCTTTGGAGAGAAGTTTTACCAATTCATAACCTTCAGGCTTAATGGATTTTTCATCTAAATGTACATGTACTTCGTTGAAAACAACTTTTACATTCACTATGTCAAAATACGCAATAATCTCAGAAGGGAGCAGCAACTGCACAAGACTGGTGTAATGATCTTCGTTACCTGGTGTCAATTTGAATTCTTTTTAACCACTAAGATCCGATTTTTATACATCCTCCACAACTTTTAGAACTGATCCCTAACTCAGGAAATGCCAATGGTTGGGAATAAGGTTCGTAGAATTGAAAACCCGACTAGCCCAATTTTAATAGAAAACGCGAAAGGCTTGTATGAAACTAAGGGGTTTAAAACTGTACTGCTTGTCATGATTGCTTTATTTGTAGTATTGCTAATTGATGCTTTTAATAATCCAGCAAATGTATCTTGGCCTTTGTTAGGTGTAATCGGATTTGGTCTACTGTTTTACTTGTCAATGATTAAATTAAAAACAAGAAAATAACAACTAATGCTAACATTTAGGCAAATGCCATAGTGGGGTTGCGGTCGGGTCCGCTCCCGTATTGTGTCGTCCTAGCGGCCGACAAGAACGCGCGCCGCAAACCACCAGGATAACAAGCACTAATCGTTGTATTCTAGAATTAGCTTAATTTCTTTCTATTAAAATTAGACACCAAATTTGATCCCATCAAATAAAGATCCCTGTAATCGAATGATTACAGGGATCTTTGTGATCGCGACAGGATTCGAACCTGTGACCGTCTGCTTAGAAGGCAGATGCTCTATCCAGCTGAGCTACGCGACCTTGCTGTATGTTTTTTACCGGGAAATATGAGCGTTTTCACCCCCGTTTTTGCGGTTGCAAATATAACAATATTATTGATTCTGCAATTCATTAATTTGGGCCATTTCCCGTTCCAGCTCTTCAATGCGTTTGTGGGTATTGGCTACATCGGTTTTTAGCCGGTTGTTTTCCAGTAACAGTTGCGAAAGCAGGTAGGCATCGCGCACGGCCTCCTTGTCAAATTTTTCCATCACAATGTAATGGTATTTTTTGCCTTTAAACTGTACTTTCAGGGGTTTATCCACATTGTTTATAATAAAACTTACCACGCCATTATCGGCGCCGTTGCGGTAATTTACGGTTTCCCATTTCATCCCTCCATCTTCGTAACGGCGGTTTTCAACCCCATCTTCCGGTACAACGTTGGTTTCGGCAAACAATCCCTCATTGTACACTTTTATGCTGTTGTGGAAAAGGTAGGCATTGCCTGCGTATTTGCTGGTGATGTAAAAGGTGCCGGCTTCGTCGAGGTAGGCTTTAATAAACGACCGGTGGTACGAATTTTTTACCTGCTGGCGTTTGTGTACATAACGGCCTGAATTTCGGGCCATGCTTCCTTCCGTAAGCACAAATTGTTTTTTCAGGCTTTCAAACTGCTCACTTCGGGCGTTCATCACACTGTCGAGGTACAGCAGGCTTTTTCGTTGCTCCTCCAGCTCTACCGTATTTAGCAGCACAATGCCCTTGTTTATGGCCTCTTTTTGGTTGGGGTATAGGGCTTTAATGCTATCAATCTGTAATTTGGCATCGGTAAAATTTTCCTCCTGCAACAGGTGCTGAGCTTTACTGAGGTGCTCCCCGGCCAGTTGTTTGGGGGTTTTCTTTTCACCGCACGAAATGAAGAGCGTGAGGCTCAATAGAATAGAGATGAAATTGCGCATGCTTTCTGAAAATTTATCTACGAAGATAAAATGAAACTTTAAACTAAGGTGTGAAACCTTGTTCCAAAATGTGAAAATCCTACTTTTGCACCCCATGAACATCCACCGCCAGATTTTAAAATTTGCCATTCCCAATATCATCAGCAACATTACGGTGCCGCTATTGGGCCTGGTGGATATGGCCCTGATGGGACACATGGATTCGGTGGTATTTATAGGCGCCATTGCCCTGGGAAGTGCCCTGTTTAATGTGATTTACTGGAGCTTTGGTTTTTTGCGCATGAGCACCAGCGGTTTGGCGGCCCAGGCCTACGGGCAGGAAAATACCCGCGAAAGTGGACTGTTACTGTTGCGGGCATTATCCATAGGTATTTCGGGTGGATTGTTGCTGTGGATGTTGCAGGTACCCATCGGCAATATTGGCTTTTCCATTTTAGGGGGAAGCGAGGAAGTACAACAGCTGGCGCGTGATTACTTCCGCATTCGCATTTGGGCAGCGCCTGCTTCCATCAGCATTTTTGCACTTACCGGCTGGTTTTTAGGCATGCACAACGCCCGCATCCCCATGTACATTGCCATTGCTGTAAACGTACTTAACATCTTATTTAACAGTTTGTTTGTGCTGGGGCTGGGCATGCAATCCAATGGGGTGGCATTGGGTACGGTTTTGGCGCAATACGGTGGATTGATGTTGGCCATTTATTTCTGCATTAAAAAGTTTCCTGCAGTTTTGCCCTACCTGAAATGGCGGAACTTGTTCCCCCTAAGGGAGTTTAAAATGTTCCTGAGCGTGTCGGGCGATATTTTTATTCGCACCTTGTTTGTCATCCTTACCTTTACGTTTTTTACGTCAAAATCTGCCGCGCAGGGCGATGTGATTTTAGGGGTTAACTCCTTGTTTCGCGAATTTATTATGCTGTTTGCCCTAATTATGGATGGATTTGCCTACGCTGCCGAACCCATTGTAGGCGGCATGTTCGGCCGTAAAGCGTTTGATAAAATACGGGGGGCCATACGTTCTGTTTTTATATGGGGAACAGGGGCTATGCTGTTGTTAACCCTTGTTTTTTGGTGGGGCAGCAACCCGCTGCTTCGGATGCTCACCAACCAACAGGCCATTATTGAGGCCGCACAGCCGTATATGTGGTATGTGGTGCTTATTCCGGTTTCGGGCTTTGCAGCTTTTTTGTGGGATGGAATTTACATTGGTTTTACCTCGTCGCGACAAATGTTGTACGCCGTTTTACTCTCGTGCCTGCTGGTGTTTTTTCCGGTATATTACCTATTTGAGCCGCACTTTGGAAACGATGCGTTGTGGTGGGCCATTCTGGGCTTTTTTGCCTCCCGTGGGGTGATTCAAACTGCAATGGCCGGGCCGGCGATTTATCGTAAAATTGCTGTTTAATTTAAAACTTTCCACCGCATTGTTTGCAGTAGTTGGCCTGCTTGCTTTCTTCCTCGAACCCACAAATTTCACACTTTTGTCCGC
>JAUIMD010000235.1 GCA_030433225.1 Bacteroidia bacterium | reverse complement strand
GTACCTGGACATTGCTTCAACCGGTTTTGACAGTATGGTAACACACCTGATTGTACCCGACGAAAACGGCTTGCCCAATTTGATACAAGCCTGTGGCGGTTGTGGTTTGGGTGGAAACCCGTACCGGGAAGCAGATTACGATTATTACGTTTCAGAAACCATCGTAGTGAACGACCAAAAGGGAGTGGCTCCCTTTATTTTAGCCGCCATAGAATTAAATAAATAAACAAATAGATCAACACACGTATGAAAAAGTCAATTGTAATTTCGGCAATGGCCGTTTTGTTGGGGGCAGTATCCTGCACACAACCCGAAAAAGTAAACAAAACCCAGGCGTACCTGGGCCTTAAAAATGGTGGTGAGTGGAAATGGGTAACCAAAAATAATGGGAACGAACAGTACGAATATCAGGGAGGTGCGTTCCACCCCGTTACTGAATTGTGGCTCGATGAGAAACACACCGATCACTCGTTCGATATTCAGTTTGAAGGCCCGGGATGGGAGTCGGACAAAATCGCGTACCGCCTTTACCTCGATTGGCGCAACGCTACCGACATTTTCGGGAAAAAAACAGACACCACGGTATTGCATGCCGTAGGGCTTGATGGATTTGATTCGTACCATGAATTGTCTGACTGGGGAACTGATGTACTCAAAGTAGGATCCTCATTGGGCGTTGGAGCCCTGGGGTTTTGGGACGGAGAAAAAGCTACCCGTGTTGAAAAAACCGATAGCATTTATTGCGCGGTAAACAGCGGTGAGCTGGCATCCAATGTGGTTGTGGACTACTACGGTTGGGAAATCGATTCCACCAAAACAGATTTGCACACCACCCTTGAAATAGAGGCAGGAAGCTACCTGACAAAATACACCATAGAAATGAGCAATCCATTGCAAAACCTGGCAACCGGTATTGTAAAACATGGGGTGCAGGTTGAGCTGGTGGAAGACATTAAACCCGGCTGGAGTTGCCTGCTTACTTTTGGTGAGCAAAGTTTACAAAAGGATATGCTGGGCATGTGCGTATTTTTTAAAAATGACGAAAAACTGGAAATTACCAGCGATGCCTACAGCGAAGTGGTGGTACTGAAACCTACCGGAAATACCTTAACGTATTATTTTGGTGCGGCGTGGCAGCAGGATGCCTCAGGCGTAAAAACCATCGACGAATTTAAGGCGCTGTTAAAGGACCAAACTGCATTTATCAAGTAAGTGCTTTCACACGGTTTCAGGCCACGCTTGAAACCGGATATTTATGGAATAAAAAATGGCTGCTCCAAAACGGGGCAGCCATTTTTGTATGCAATACAGGGCTTATTTCACCCAAATCATTTTTGCAAAGTTTTGTTCGGCACCATCTTTAACCCGGGCAATGTATACGCCTGTTTTAAGGGCATTTAGCGTAATGATATTGCCACTAAGTTGTACTGCCTTGTTGGTTATTAGCTGGCCATTGGTCGAGTAAATCCATACCTCGGTAATCGGCGACGAATGCTCAACCATAAGCTGGTGAGTTGCATTGTTGAAATACATACCAATGTCACCACTGTTTTCGGTAAGTTCTTTTACATGCACCAATACACCGTCTTCGTTTTGCGCGGTCACAATGTCCTGCACAAGACTATTTAGGTATACTTCCACATTGGGGTAAAGGCCATCAACGGTTGTCAACTGACCATCCGCCGGGTCGTTAGGGTTTAAGCCGTTGGCTGTTTCCCAATCGTCAGGCATGCCGTCTCCATCCGTGTCAGCTGGGGCTTCGGTTGAGGTAAGCTCCGGCCATCCGCCAACGGCATTCTGGGTATCTATTAATCCGTTGGTGCTTCCGTTTCCACCATCGGGGTAGGTAACGGTATTGTTCAGCATGTCGCTGATAACGCGTTCGTCAACAGCATCCCGTTTTAAACTGGCACCGGCATATTGTGCTACCTTGTCGTAGGCCTGTACGGCGGTGTGCGTGGTTACATCCGAAAATGTAAAGTTCGACTCTACCGTTATGTCAAAAACATTCAATCCTAAATCGGTGATGCTGGAGGATAAATCCACCCCGTTTAAGTTGTTTTCGGTGGTGGAAGAACTGGCTGTAGTCACGTTACCGTCTACAAAAAAGTAGCCATACGTGTCTTTGGGCTGGTCATTGTTTCCGTTATCGGCCCAGGGTTGAATAATCCGATCGCGATTGGAGGATGCCGGCCCTGATTTGTAGTAATTGTTTACGATGTTGTACGTGCCTCCTTCGGCGGCATAGGCACTGTTTCCACCCCAGTTGTAAATAACGTTGTTGCGGTGATCGATATGCTCCGTTTCGGCAGTAGCGGGGGAGTAGCGACTTCCACAAAAGCGGGGATTGCGGCTGTCGTGATTGGCCAACAGGTTGTGGTGGAAAGTGGCATTGGTTCCTCCCCAAATGCCTCCATATCCATGCCTTCCTTTTCCGTGTACCGAGTTGCGCAAACTTTCGGAAAGGATGCACCACTGCATGGTAAAGTTTTCGTTGTTGTAAAAGGAGCCGCACTCATCGGTTGACCAGCTGAGTGAACAGTGATCGAGCATAATGTTTTTGCGGTACCTTCCCCACATGGCATCTCCTTCCTGCTGTGCCGCATCGCCCATGCGGAAACGTAAAAAGCGGATGATAACGTTATCGGCACTAATTTGTACGGGGTAATCGCGCAGGGTTATGCCATCTCCCGGTGCGGTTTGGCCGGCAATGGTTACATCGCCCCGGGTAATGTTCAGTTCTGATTTCAATTGAATGGTACCGGATACTTTAAACATAATAATCCGGGCTCCTGTGCGTGACAGCGCATTGCGAAGTGTTCCCTCCAGGCGGGCATTGTCTTCGAGGCTGGTAACGTAGTAAATCTTTCCACCCCTTCCGCCGGTAACATTGCGGCCATAGCCTTCGGCACCCGGAAAGGCGCGTATCACTTCTTCTTCCTGCGCAAAGCCGAGCAGTGCAATGCTCACCAGCAGCAGGCTTGTAAAAATTCGTTTCATAATAATCGCATTTAAAGTGAATTAAAATATGGGTTTCAGGCCTTCCCACTTCACATTCCAATCTTTTGGAAAGCCCGGATTTTCAACAGTGTTTCCTTCAAAACCGGCACACATCATGGCAACTGCGGTTAATACCCCGCCATTGCCGGGTAAGTACAGGCGCAGGCGTGTACCCTGGTAGTTATGTCCGTTGTTTAGGTAGGTGTTTTTCAGTACATCCTTCAACAGCAGTTCAATGGCCTGTTCAGGTTTTCCCAGTCGGGTGGCACTCATGGCAGCCATGGGGTAATCCCATCCCCAGGTTCGGTCCCAGTTCCAGTTTTTCTCAATGTAGTCAAAAGTGCGGGCCATGGTGGCCGTATCCAGCTCCACGGTACGAGGTAAAATACCAAAGGCGCCCAAAACCATGGGGTGGTCCGAAAAATGTTCTTCATTGGTATAGGAATCTGGAGCACTTTCTGCAGCCAGGTACAACCCGTCTTTTTGAGCAAACGGAGGAAGTCCGTCAATAACTGCCTGCCAATCGGGGTTGGCTTCTTTGCCCATACGTTGGCGCCATTTTTGGGCGATGCTTAATCCCCAGTGGAAATACCCCACTTCAAAGGGAGGGTTTACGGTTACCTCGCGTATTAAGCTTTCCTGTGCGGGAATAAGCGGAGGGCCAACGTACCAGCGGTCATTCGCCTCATCGTAGCGGGCAAAGTCCGCCATAAAATCTGCCGTCCCTTCTATAAGCCCGGCATATTTTTGCAGGGTTTCTTTGGTTGGATGTGCCTGGTAACATTGTTCGGCAAAATAAATGATGTGAGGCTGTTGCCAAATCAAAAATTCTCCCACGCCCGAAGGGCTGTCCTCCCCGTTATAATCGGTCATTTTAGGCCAGCGTACTCCTTTGTATCCTTGCGATTCGGCTTTTGCTTTTGCTTTGGGATAAATGTTGGAATAATAGCCCAGCGTTTGTTCCAGCAACTCAATACGGTTCCAATAGGCAAAATGTGCTCCATGCCACCAATGCATTTCCAGGTGAGGTTTACCGTACCAGCTGTTATAGGTGAGGCCGGTTTCCTGTGGAGGGTATTGGCCGATGCATTGCAAACGGGTAAGGTATTGCGAAAGCACCACGCGGCGTTCAATTTCTGCAGCACGCGGATCTGTGGTGCCTGAAAAATCAACTGCACCACCACTTTGCCAGAAAGCCTCCCACGCTTCTGCCGATGCCGTTTTAATGGTTTCAAAAGTTGCAGGAGTCGCACCGGTATCTTCCAGGCTAAATTCGGCAGTTACCGAAAAGTGATCGGAATCGCCGGCAGGAGCCAGTACAAAATAGTGGGCCTCTTTTTCTTTTAACGTAGCCATTCCCGACCAGGTGAGGTGTACAAAATAGGTGGTAGTATCCAGGGTATGCTGAACGGTGGCACTGTGTTCGTTATTGGAAACAATGGTTGAAGTGTGCAGCCCCGGTTTCGACCAATCTGATGCGTCTCCGCCAAACTCGCCCGTGGGGTACGGGAAGCGCAGGTTAAAGCCCACCAGGCCTGTTTCCAAACGTTCAGAGCTTAC
>JAUIMD010000234.1 GCA_030433225.1 Bacteroidia bacterium | reverse complement strand
TTTGGTGAAGGTAAGTTTATCTTCCGTTACGGTAAGTGAGGTTTTGCAATACCCGGCGCACATACCAAAAGAGGTGCCATATGACATTACAAAAGCATCAGAATCAGGGTTGCAGCAAGTGTACGATTCATCGTTCTTACCGCACCCTGATGCTAAAATCAAAAGAAGCAGGAATGTTAAAACATTCGCATTTTTCCACAAAAACATCTCAAATGTACTTTCACAGTTTCTTTTGTAAGAGCAGCACGGTAACAAAATGGTTGCATAATTTGCTTATTTTCGCGCCCAAACAAAATAATTATGCAGGATTGGCTTCAACGTACCAACCTTTTACTTGGCGCAGAAACGGTAAATAGACTAAAATCGCAACACGTTTTAATTGTTGGGGTTGGCGGTGTGGGGGGCTATGCTGCCGAAATGTTGTGCAGGGCAGGCATTGGCGAGCTTACCCTGGTGGATGGAGATACGGTAAACGCCTCCAACATTAACCGACAGTTAATTGCCACAACGGCTACTATTGGCCAGCCTAAAACCGAGGTACTGGCACAACGCCTTATAGAGATAAACCCAGAAGTGCAACTAAACACCCTACAGCGCTTTTTAACCGAAGCGGAAATGGAAACCTTACTGGATAAACCATTTGATTACGTGGTGGATGCGATTGATACCATTGCACCCAAGTTGCAGTTAATTGCGCATGCACTTACCCGGCAACTCCCCCTCATTTCATCCATGGGAGCCGGGGCAAAAACCGATCCATCTCAAATTCGCATTACGGATATTTCAAAAACCTACAACTGCACCCTGGCCAAAACTATACGAAAGCGGTTACGAAAGATGGGCATTAAAAAGGGGGTAAAAACCGTGTTTTCTACTGAACTTCCCGACACCTCTTCTGTTTTACTCGTTGAAGGCGCGCAGAACAAAAAATCGGTGGTGGGTACCATTTCGTATTTACCGGCCATGTTTGGATGTTTTTTGGCAGCCGAAGTATTAAAAGATTTAATAAAATCAACAGCACCCATTTCCAAACCATAAAACCTACATTTGTGTTGATGCAAAACGATTTACATATGAGCCCTTTTCGCCATTTCCCGAAATTAAAAAACGCGATTAATCAACTGTCTGAATTTGATTCGTACAAAGAAGTATGCCATCAGCATAAGGTTGGAGAGCCGCTTCCATCGGTTAAAAAACTGGAGGAAGTAGTTGAAATACTGCGGGCAATTTTATTTCCCGGGTACTTTGGAAATTCCACGGTACACCCCGACTCGATGAACTATTATATAGGCGTAAATACCGAAAAGGTATTCGAATTATTGTCGGAACAGATTTTAGCCGGGTTGTGCTTTGCCTGCGATAAAACCAAAGAATACCATGTGGACCAGCACCGGGCCAAGGCGCTGGAAATTACTCTTGAGTTCATCTCACGGCTACCCGACATAAGAAAAACGCTAACTACGGATGTGGTGGCCGCTTACCTGGGCGACCCTGCTGCACACAGTTACGGGGAGGTTATCTTTTGTTACCCCTCTATCCGTGCCATTGCCAATTACCGCATTGCCAACCAGCTCATTAAACTGGGGGTGCCAATTATCCCGCGCATAATATCCGAAATGGCCCATTCCGAAACCGGAATTGATATCCACCCGGAGGCAACAATTGACGAAAGCTTCTCCATTGACCACGGTACAGGGGTTGTGATTGGTGCCACGGCCATTATAGGCAAAAACGTTAAAATTTACCAGGGAGTTACGCTCGGGGCTAAAAGTTTCCCCATTGATAAAGACGGCAACCCGATAAAAGGAATTCCGCGCCACCCCATTTTAGAAGACGATGTGGTGATTTATGCCAATGCAACCATATTAGGGCGCATTACCATTGGCAAAGCAAGTATTATCGGAGGAAACGTTTGGGTAACCAACAGTACTGCCCCCGGCACCAAAGTACTGCAAATGAAGCCTAAAGATACTTTTTTCCACGATGGAGGTGGAATTTAACTCCTGTACACCCTAGGGATGCGGTTACATTTTTTGAAATGCTTACTTTTGCAAAAAATTTAATTCCATTTCGTTGAAAGATTCTTTTAAAATTATCGTTAAAACACTGGCCGGGCTGGAAAATGTGCTGGCCGGTGAACTACACGACTTAGGCTTGCAGGAAATTGAAACCGGACGCAGAGCCGTTATTTGCCGTGGAAACCTGGAAAGTTTGTACCGCATAAACATGCAATGCCGAACTGCCCTGAAAGCCCTGAAACCCATACATGAATTTAAGGCCCAGAATGCGGATGAAGTATACGAGGCGGTGAAAAGCCTCAACTGGGAAGAATTCCTGGAGCTTGATCAGTCCTTTTTAATCGATTCGGTGGTATTCTCGTCCAACTTCAGCCACAGTAAATTTGTAGCCTACAAGGTAAAAGATGCCATTGCCGACTTTTTCATGGCCAAATATGACAAACGCCCATCGGTAGGCCTTTCCAATCCCGATATCCGCATAAACATTCACATTGCCGAAGATCAGTGTACCCTATCGCTCGACAGCTCCGGGGAGTCGTTGCACAAAAGAGGGTGGCGTTCGGCCCAAACTGAAGCCCCCATTAACGAGGTATTGGCGGCGGGTATTCTTCTGATGGCAGGCTGGAACGGTCAATGCGATTTTTACGACCCCATGTGTGGTTCCGGAACCTTTTTGGTAGAAGCCCTGATGATTGCCAAAAACATAGCACCGGGCCTATACCGCGATTCATTTGCGTTTGAGAAATGGAAAGATTTTGACCAGGATTTGCTGGATGGCATTTACAACGACGACAGTGCCGAGCGTGAATTTGCTTTTAACATCTACGGTTCTGACATACACCCGCAGGCCGTAAAAATTGCCGAAGAAAACATAAAAAGTGCGGGCTTTAGTAAATACATAACCCTGTCAAACGAAGCCTTTGCCAATGTGGAACCCTTGGGTGACAAAGGGATGATGGTGATGAACCCGCCATATGGAGACCGCCTGCAAATGCCCGGCTTAAACTTTTTGTACGAAACCATTGGCGAACGCCTTAAGCACAATTTCACCGGATTTGATGCATGGATTATCAGCCACAAAGAGGAGTGCTTTAACCATATAGGACTGAGACCTTCGCAACGCATCAACCTATTAAACGGTTCGCTCGAGTGCCAGTTGCGCCACTACGAAATGTTTGACGGTTCAAAAAAGGAACACGTCGTTAAACAGCTGAAGGAAGGGGACTACAAAAAAGATTTTAGTAAAGGGAAATCCTTTAAAAAAGCAGGCAGCCCTACGTTTGACGCCGGAAAGCCGAAATTCCCCAAGCACGATCGTGAATTCAAAAATCCGAAAGGCGACTGGGAAAACCGCAACGACAATACGGAGAAAGGAGACAAACCAAAGCCTAAAAAGTTCAGGTTTGATAAAAAACGGATGGAAAAATTTAAAGAACTGGACTCCTATAACGAGCGCAAACCGGCCAAAACCAATCCCGTTAAAAAGGGAAAAAGAACCCGAATTCGCAGGGATGACACGGACAGCACTGACAATTCATAAACTCGGGTTAAAGTCTTTTAAAAGCCGTTAAAAATAAATACATATGCCGGAAGGGAGCCACAAAATTGGCTCCCTTCTTTGTATATTGGCAGGTCTGTTTGCAAAGCTTACCTGCTAACCCTTGCAATACACTGAACAGAACACCCGGGAGAACAATCACAAAAGGACGGCACAACAATACCCGTCCGCTATAAATTATACGATCAAAAATGAACGAATTAGTACTGATTAACAAAGACCTGCTGGATGAGGTGGTAGGCAAAGCACAAAAATCACCCCGCAAACGCATGAATCACAATTTTCATAACAGCTTTAGCGATCCTATTAACCGCATGCTGAATGCGATGGAGCCCGGTACCTATTGCCGTCCTCACAAGCACGAAAATCCGGATAAACGTGAAGTATTTATTGTTTTAAAAGGAAAACTGGCCCTGGTAATTTTTGACGATGAAGGAACCATTACCCGCGTGGTAAAGCTCATCCCTAAAGAAGGGTTTTACGGGGTGGAAATTCCGGCAAAAACATGGCATACCGTAGTAAGCCTTGAGCAGGGATCAATTGCCTATGAACTGAAGGACGGCCCGTACGATGCCAATGACGATAAACACTTTGCCAGCTGGGCTCCGGAAGAAGGCACTGTGGAGGCAGAGGCCTATTTGAATGAGGTGCTGGCACAGCTCTAAAATCCCGCACATGCTGCCCAAATTTGTAGATATCCACACACACAATGCAGATGTATTGCCAACCATTTGCAAGGGGTATTGCTGTGGCATTCCTCCATTGGACGAAGCCTGGAAACAACACCCCTACGTACAGGTGGGCATTCACCCCTGGCACATCTCTGATGTGCCGGCGCAACTGAAAGAATGTGAAGCGTTAAGCCGCTCCTTCAATTGCATGGCCATTGGAGAGGTAGGACTGGATAAGGTGAATGGCGCGCCGTGGGAGCTTCAAAAACAAACATTTGAGGCCCAGGTTAAACTGGCTCAAGCCCTCAAAAAACCGCTTGTAATCCATTGTGTTA
>JAUIMD010000233.1 GCA_030433225.1 Bacteroidia bacterium | reverse complement strand
TCCCGGGGCACGACCCGATTGGCTCCCCTCCTATTACCATAAAGCGGATAGTGCGGGAATTGGGTTTGACCGATCTTCAACTGGTACCAATGCCACTGCACAATATGCTCAGCCGCTTAACGAGTGGTTCGACAATCCGGCCACCTGCCCTAAGGAATTTCTTTTGTGGTTCCATCACCTGCCCTGGAGCCATGAACTGAGCAATGGCAATACCCTGTGGGAGGAACTGTGCTACCGCTACCAGGGCGGAGTAGATGACGTTCGCTTTTTTCAGCAGGCCTGGCAACAGCAACAAAGCGTACTAAACCCGGCAGTGTTTACAAAGGTGCAGCAGAAACTGGAAATCCACCTGAAGGAAGCCATTTGGTGGCGTGATGCCTGCCTGCTGTATTTTCAAACCTTTTCACAGATGCCGTTTCCTGCAACTATGGATGCCCCGGTGCATAAGCTGGAAGAGCTGAAACAACAGAAATTTGATTTAAAACACCACAATGAATAATACGTCGATGTTAAAAAAACAACGCATAATGAGCCTGAAAAAGCACCTTTATTGCCTGTACCTTGTAGTTTTTGCTGCCCTTAGTTGGGCCGGTTGCACATCGCCCGAAACCACTGCAATGCCCACCCTAAAGGATGCTTATGCTGGAAAATTCAGAATTGGAACCGCCATGAATACCGACCAGATTACCGGTACAGATGCCGCTTCTGTAGCCGTTATAAAGGAGCACTTTAATTCCATTGTTGCTGAAAACTGCATGAAAAGTGAGATTCTGCAACCCCGTGAGGGCAAGTTTGATTTTACCCTCTCTGATCAGTTTGTGGAATTTGGAACCGCCAACCAACAGTTTATTGTAGGTCATACGCTCGTGTGGCATTCACAAACTCCCTCCTGGTTTTTTGTAGGGGAGGATGGCCGGGATGTTTCACGCGAAGAGTTGATTGCCCGTATGAAACATCACATTACCACAGTGGTTGGGCGTTACAAAGGCAAAGTGCATGCATGGGATGTGGTAAATGAAGCGTTTGAAGACGATGGCTCCTACCGAAAAACAAAGTTTTTTACCATTATCGGGAAGGAATACATACCCCTGGCATTTGAATTTGCACGCACCGCCGACCCCAATGCCGAACTTTACTACAACGATTATTCGATGTACCATGAAGGAAAAAGAAAAGCGGTGATCAGGCTTATTGAAGAAATGAAATCGGCCGGCCTGCGTATTGATGCGGTTGGCATGCATGGACACTACACCCTGGCCTATCCATCGTTGAACAGCTTTGCTCAAAGCATACAACAACTGGGAGCCGCCGGAGTACAGGTAATGGTGACAGAACTCGACATTTCTGTTATTCCCTCTCCCTACGAAATGCAGGGGGCAGAAATCTCTACCCGATTTTCGTATACGCCTGAAAAAGATCCTTATACGGAAGGAATACCCGATAGCATTGCCAAACTACAAACCGATCGATACAAAGATTTTTTCAAGGTATGCCTTCAGCACCAGGATGTGGTTTCCAGAATTACAGTGTGGGGAGTAAACGATCTGCAATCGTGGCGTAACGACTGGCCCATAAAAGGTCGCACCGACTACCCCTTGCTTTTTGACCGTAAAAACCAGCCAAAACCCGTGATGGAAGAGTTGGTGAGACTCGCCAGTCAATATACCGTCAATCCCGGCTAGGGCAACGGCTGATAATCCAATACAAAATTGAAATCCAACACACAAAAAATAAAGCAATGAAAAAAGCCAGATACCTCGTCGAAAACCACTTTATGGCTGACCCGGCGGTACATGTTTTCCAGGATAAAATTTACATCTACCCATCTCATGATGTGGAGTCGGGCATTCCCGAAAACGATAACGGCGATCACTTTGACATGCGTGATTACCACGTTTTTTCGATGGATGCTATCGATGGCCCGGTAACCGACCATGGAGTTGCCCTCGATATCAAAAACATCCCGTGGGCCGGAAGGCAATTGTGGGATTCGGATGCAGCGACAAAAAATGGCAAATACTACCTCTACTTTCCGGCAAAAGACAAAACGGATATTTTCAGAATTGGGGTGGCAACCAGCGATACTCCCGAGGGACCTTTTACCCCGGAAGACCACCCGATACCCGGCAGTTACAGCATTGACCCCTGCGTGTTCGAAGGCATCGACGGGTCGCACTACATGTATTTTGGCGGAATTTGGGGCGGGCAATTGCAGCGCTACCGAAACAACAAAGCGCTGGAGTGTGGAGCCGAACCGGAAGACAATGCCCCGGCACTTTGTCCGAAAGTAGTAAAACTTGCCGATAACATGTTGCATTTTGCAGAAGAGCCGGCCGACCTGGTGATTGTGGATGAACAGGGAAATCCCCTACAAGCGGGCGACCATCAACGGCGGTTTTTCGAAGCCTCATGGATGCATTGTTACCAAGGGCGCTACTATTTTTCGTATTCAACCGGTAATACCCATCAAATATGTTATGCCATCGGCGATAATCCATACGGCCCTTTTACGTACCAGGGGGTAATTTTAACCCCCGTTGTGGGATGGACAACCCACCACTCCATTGTTGAAGTACAGGGGAATTGGTATTTGTTCCACCACGACTGCGTTCCATCAGGGGGAAAAACCTGGCTGCGAAGTGTAAAGGTTGTCCCGCTCACCTATACCACAAACGGTGCCATTAAAACCATCGACGGAAAAGCATAAAGCCCGCACCTATTACAACCCACGAAAATGATAACAACTGCCTACCCATTTGTTAAATGTAACGACAAAAAAAAGATGTGTAACCTGCAAAAAACAAGCATTCATTAGATTTAAATAGATTGAACCCTTGCTACAAAAATCCCCAATATAGTACAGCAAATATGTTAACACTAAAATCGAAATAATATGAAACAAAAAGTACTTTTTATCGCCTTAGCAGCTTTTTTAAGCCTGCCGTTAGCAAAAGCCGGAACCGGCAGTTTAAACGTCACCTCACCTACCTTTCCTGCAAATGTGGAGGCGGGTGGATCGTTAAGCCTTGACCTTACCTACACCTCCGATGTAGATGCCAAATTTAACTGGGCCATCTTTCTTACCCAGGCAAATTCAAACGAAGCGGACTGGTCAACCTGGAAATCGGGAGGAGACATCGACATTACCGCCGGTACTGACGTGGCTGCTTCTTACTCCATCCCCATTAAGGAGGAATTTAATACCGCCAACCTTCCGGAAGGTGTAAATTACCTGCTGGCCCTGAAACTTTATGATGGAGGCGGTGATTTTGCCTACAGCAATACCGGAAACATTCTCCTTATTTCGCCTTCTGCCACCGTAACCAACAGCATCGGCTTTGCTGTAGCGGCTCCAACAGAAGTAAAACAAGGCGATACGGTTACCGTGAAAATTGCCTATACCATTGCCGACAACGATACCTGCCAGGTAAAAGTCTCCTTATCCCGATACGGAGCAGGGTATGTATGGCTGTCGGACGGGGACCTGGTAGCCCGTTACCTGGGCGAAAAACCGGCAACAGGCAGTACGCCGGTAGAGCTGGAAGTTAAGCTGGCCATACCTGCCGATGCCCCCGTATCAAGCATACTCGAGAACGGTGAGTTTTACACCTTTGACATTGGCCTGTACACCAAAACCTGGGGCTACCTCACCAGCAGCAAATCCGATGTAACCCTGGTGGCAAAATCCGTAGAAACTGATATTCAGCACCTGAGCGTTTCACGGTTGGAGGCATATCCCATACCGGCGCACGATGTGTTACAGGTGAAAGGCCTGCAGCAGGGCAACACGGTTGCCATTTACAACCTGGCCGGTACCCTGGTAAAATCCACGCAAGCTACAGCAGCTGCAACTGCCATATCCATATCCGACCTGCCAAAGGGCATTTACGTATTACAATCGAACGGAGTGAACACAAAATTTATAAAAGAGTAAGCTTAAAAGGGGAAATAAGCGCTAACCCTTATTTCCCCTAACTTATTCAGTTAGTGTAAATACTCAACAATTAAATCCCATATTTCCATGAAAGGAATCCCCCAATTCATCAGAAGATCCGTCTATGTGCTTCTTTTCTTCTGTTTCGTTCCCCTGGCTATGTTGGCACAGGAAATGCGAATTACAGGAAAAGTTGTCGACAGCAACGGAGAAACCCTTCCGGGCGTAAACATTACAGTGGCGGGTACCTCACAAGGCACCGTTACCAACCTGGAGGGAAGCTATATTATTGTTGTAAATCAGGGAGCCACGTTAAAATTTAATTTTATTGGCTATGTGTCGCAATCGGTCGTGGTTGGAGACAATGCTGTGATCAACGTAACACTTTCAGAAGACACGGAACGTCTTGAAGAATTTGTTGTGGTAGGGTATGGCCAAATGAAACGCAGCGACCTGACCGGTTCTGTAACCTCGGTAAGCAACGAGGCCATAGAGCAATCGGTAACTACCTCCATCGATCAGGTGTTACAGGGACGTGCCGCCGGGGTTCAGGTACAGCAAAATAGCGGTGCTCCTGGTGCCAGTACTTCCATCCGTATCCGGGGTATCTCTTCGCTTAGCGGATCTAACGAACCCATTTATGTGATTGATGGAGTAATCATCGAC
>JAUIMD010000232.1 GCA_030433225.1 Bacteroidia bacterium | reverse complement strand
ACTGGATGCCGTAACTGATGCGGATGCCCTGATAATTAGAAGTGACAAAATTACCGCCGAAGTACTGGATGCGGCTAAAAACCTTAAAATTGTTGTGCGGGCCGGTGCCGGGTACGACAATGTGGACCTGGAAGCCGCCACGCAAAAAGGCGTGTGTGTAATGAATACCCCCGGACAAAACGCCAATGCCGTTGCCGAACTGGTATTGGGCATGATGGTGTTTATGGCACGGGGCGGTTTTGATGGAAATCCTGGTAAGGAGCTGAAAGGTAAAAAACTGGGAATACATGCCTATGGAAACGTTGGCCAAAACGTGTGTCGCGTAGCCCGTGGCTTTGGTATGGAAGTGTATGCGTACGACCCGTTTTGTGTGCCAAAAATCAAAGAAGATGGCGTGATTAACGTGGAGTCGGTTGAAGAATTGTACAGCACCTGCGATTACGTGAGTCTGCACATTCCGGCAGTTCCGGCCACCATTAAATCCATCAATTTTGAGTTGCTTTCCAAAATGCCCGAAGGCGGCGTATTGGTAAACACAGCCCGAAAAGAGGTAATTGACGAGGAGGGTATTCTGGAGGTAATGCAGGCTCGACCTGATTTTACCTACATTTCGGACATTGCACCCGACAATAAAGCAGCGTATGAGCCATTTGCAGGACGTTACTTTTTTACCCCTAAAAAAATGGGCGCCCAAACCGGAGAAGCTAACATTAATGCCGGAGTGGCAGCTGCCGAACAAATTGTAGATTTTCTGAAAAACGGGGTGGAAACATTCCGTGTGAATAAATAAAATTCAGGATACATATAAAAATTCCAACACATAAGGGTTATCGGTTACGGTAACCCTTTTGTATATAAAAATCCAATACTATGGCAATTGTAAAACCCTTTAAAGGATTGAGACCCCCCAAAGAGCTGGTGAAGGATATTGCTTCCCGCCCTTACGATGTACTCAACTCATCCGAAGCCCGGGAAGAAGCCCGTGGAAATGAAAAATCCCTTTTGCACATTATTAAGCCCGAAATTGACCTTCCTGAAGGAACCGATGAGCATGCCGATGCAGTGTATGCCAAAGCAGTTGAAAATTTTAAGAAATTTAAAACCTACGGTTGGCTGGAAGAAGACAGGGATCCGAAATTTTACATTTATGCCCAAACTATGCATGGTAAAACACAGTATGGCATTGTAGGGTGCGCGGCAACGTCGGATTACGAGAAAAATGTCATCCGAAAACACGAACTTACCCGACCGGATAAGGAAGAAGACCGGATACGGCATGTGTACGACACCAATGCCAATATGGAGCCGGTATTTTTTGCCTACCCGGCCGTTGCCGAAATTGATGCCGTGGTACAGCGCATTGTAGATAGCCGCGAGCCGGAATATGACTTCACAGCCAATGACGGGATACAACACACCATGTGGTTGGTGCAAAGCCTCGAAGACAACATTACCATTGAAAAACTTTTTGCCGAAAAAGTACCCTATACCTATGTGGCAGATGGGCACCATCGAACTGCGGCTGCGGCTAAGGTAGGCGTTCGCAAAAAAGCAGAAAACCCCAAACATACCGGCAAAGAACCGTACAATTATTTTATGGCGGTTCATTTTCCCGATAATCAGTTAACCATTATTGACTACAACCGTGTGGTAAAAGACCTCAATGGAATGTCGACGGAGAAGTTTCTGGCCCGGTTAGCGGAAAATTTTGAAGTCGAGTGCAAGGGACCCCAAACCTACCGGCCTGATCGCCTGCATAATTTTGGTATGTACCTGGCTGGCAATTGGTACGCTTTAACCGCAAAACCCGCAGCTTACAACAGCAATGATCCCATATCGGTGTTGGATGTTACCATTTCATCCAACCATATTTTAAGAGATTTGTTGGGGATAGAAGACCTGCGCCGAAGCAAACGCGTGGAGTTTGTAGGTGGTATTCGGGGGCTGGATGAACTAAAAATGCGGGTAGATTCCGGAGAAATGAAAGTGGCCTTTGCGTTATATCCGGTAAGCATGAACCAGCTGATGAACATTGCCGATTCCGGCAACATTATGCCCCCAAAAACAACCTGGTTCGAACCCAAACTGCGTTCGGGGCTGGTAATACATGCTTTGGATTAATGCCGCATATAACGAATAGTTTCAAAGAGGTGTCTGTTGCAGATGCCTCTTTTTTATTGACCAATGTTTCAGCCGGGTGTGTTGGTTAAGGTGGGCAACCCCGGGGGTTGACTTTCACCGGAATAATTACGTAAATTGGATTTCGTTTACAAAAAAACTATTCACTTAAATTAATTGCATAAAATGAAAAAGCTTATTGCTGAGTTTATTGGTACTTTTTGGTTGGTGTTGGGCGGATGTGGAAGCGCTGTATTAGCGGCCGGTTTTCCGGATTTAGGCATTGGTTTCGTGGGTGTTTCCATTGCTTTTGGACTTACCGTTGTTACCATAGCCTATGGATTAGGGCATGTATCCGGCGCACACCTTAATCCCGCCGTTTCCTTAGGTTTATGGGCCGGAGGCAGGTTTGAGGCCAAAGAGCTGCCCGGGTACATTGTAGCCCAGGTGTTAGGTGGAATTGCCGCCGCCGGTATTTTATACATTATAGCTACCGGTAACGGAAGCGATATTGGTGGTTTTGCTTCCAATGGATATGGTGAATTTTCGCCCGGTGGTTATGGCCTTGCTGCAGCACTGGTTTGCGAAATTGTAATGACCTTCATTTTTTTGATTGTTATTATTGGGGCTACTGACGACCGTGCGCCAAAAGGATTTGCCGGTTTAGCAATTGGCTTATGTTTAACCCTGATTCACTTAATAAGTATCCCGGTAACCAATACTTCTGTAAATCCGGCCCGTAGTACAAGTCAGGCGATTTTTGCCGGTACTGATGCAATGGGGCAACTATGGCTTTTCTGGGTTGCGCCAATTGTGGGTGCTATTTTAGCAGGGGTAGTTTATAAAACTGTTTTTCAAAAAAAATAATACATCTGTATATTGAGCACTAAAGCGCTTTTTCTGTAATGGGAAAGGCGCTTTTTTATTGGACATTGAAGCGATTGTTTAAAACCTTCTGGGGCGGTATTTGTTGGATTGATGACATTAAAAGAGAAAACATGCAAAAAATAGCAGTGGCGTTACTTGCCATCATCCTTACCCTATCCTCGTGCAGGCAAAAGCCGGTTCACAATGTGGTTTTTATTGTGGCCGACAATATAACAACACAACACTTGAGCCGTACCGTTGACGATAGTACTACCCAATACCTGGATTCCCTTCGGTCTGATGCCATCCGTTTTACCAATGTATTTCAAAACACTACGCAGCGCGGGCCGTTGCAGGCAATTTTGTTAAGCGGTCAGCATCCGTTGTACAATGGGGTTTTTGCCAACGGCCTAACCTTACTGCCCGCCAAAGGGAAACGATGGGGAGGGGCGCTGCTGAAGAATGGGTACACTACAGGTTTTGTAGGAAGCTGGATTGTGGGCGACAATGCCGGAAAATGGAGCACGGAACAACTTTCTCATCATTACGGATTCCAGGAGTTTTACCGCACAAGCCTTGAAAACAAACCTGCGCAAACATACCGGGAAGAGGTTAGCCGGGCCACAGGCTTTATTAAAGACCATGCAAATGACGCGGCACCTTTTGCTTTGTTTGTATCCCTACCTCCGCTTCATCCTGAAGATTCGCTGAAAGGCGATAGTGTGCTGTTGTACGTTCAACAGGGCCTTCATCACATTGTACAGGGGTTGAAACAATCCGGAACATATGATAACACTCTGGTGGTACTTACCTCGGCAATTAGTTTGGATTCGTTGCACGTAGAAGAAATGATGTTGCCGGTTGGAATGCCGACTCGTGCACCTTTATTGCTCAAACTTCCTTTTTCAAAAGGAGCAGGAACAGTTCGGGAGGGTATGTTAAGTGCCCTGGATGTTATGCCCAGTGTGTTGGGGCTGCTAAATATCAGTGTTCCCGGCATTGTGCATGGACGGGACCTGTCGCGCGAAATATTTAAAAATAAGCCCTATGTAACCGCTTCTGTTCCATGGTTTCAGTTTTACCCTGATGGTTACCGCGGGGCAATTGCAGGAAATTACTTTTTTATGATGGAGGCCGATTCTGCGCCTGACCATCGTTTGTTGTGGGATGTATCTTCCCCAACACCAATGCTGGTTTCTCCATCAAATACCGCTTTAAATGATTCTCTGCAAAGAGATTTGGAACGGAAAACCGGACAATGGATGCAATACTATGAAGATGAGGCTTATTCACCTTCTGATATTACTGAGGTGAAAAGTATATACTTGTGGAGTGAACCCCTTCTGCAAAACGACCGATATATGCTGCCGGTTGACGAACTCAAAAAATTGCATGGAAATCGCATTATGAATTTTCATGGAAATAATTCTTACGAATAATTCCGTCCCATTTTGGTGTTAATTTTAATGGAGGCAGGATGTAATGTTCCCTGGTTTCATTTTATAGGAAGTAAATAAAGGATTTTATTACTTATTAGTAATGAGGGGTCTGTGCTGAAAATAAAATTCAGCAGTGTTAAAAATTGAATTTGCAAAATAATATATAGTTAACAAATAGGT
>JAUIMD010000231.1 GCA_030433225.1 Bacteroidia bacterium | reverse complement strand
CAACCGGTGGATATGGAGGAGATACAGTTAGGGTGGATTCCTACAACCGTTTAAAAACCTATGCCGAAAGTGCCCGACCTTATGTAATAGAGATGCAGGGTACCCTTACCAATGGACCCGGTGGTGGGCAAATAAATATCCGATCCAACAAAACGCTGATTGGCTTGGGCGACAGCACCTTGTTGCAGGGCGTTGGACTGGCCATAAACAATAGTCGAAACATTATATTGCGCAATTTTAAAATCACGATGGTTGGCTTAACTACCCCCAAAAATACCAACGATGGCGATTGCATTTCCATTTACGGTTCCAGCAAAAACATATGGATCGACCATTGCGAGCTGTTTTCTGAGGATCCGGACATACAAACGGATATTGACAAATACGATGGTTTGATTGACATTAAGCAAAACACGGGTTTTATCACCATTTCGTGGTGCTACCTGCACGACCACCACAAAGGGGGGCTGGTAGGAGCATCAGACAGCGATATTTATGGGGACCGGAAAATTACCTTCCACCACAATTATTACAACAAAGTACGCCTGCGGGTGCCCATGTATCGCGGTGCTACGGGGCATTTTTTTAACAATTACATTGTGGGAGCTAAAGACGCCACCGAAATTCGTGCCAATACCTGCGTACGCGTTGAAAAAAACTATTACGAAGCCTTGCATTACTCCATTTACACCCCATCGGATGCACCGGGTAAAACCGAACGCATTGATAACATAGAAGTTAGCCATGCCTCCCGGCCTTACCCTGCCAACTGTGTGGCAGATATCCCCTATACCTACAACGATGTTTTAACCGAAGAAACCCGCCTGGTAAAACGCGTAGTGCCTCAATATGCCGGAGTGGGTAAGTTAAGCAACGATTGCAATGGGGTGTTGGGCGGAGATGCGTTTATGGACGATTGCGGGCAGTGTGCAGGAGGAGATACGGGAGTTGAACCCTGCCAAAATGTGGCTGTAAACAAGGTGGAGCAAACAGTAAAATGGAAGTTGTATCCAAACCCCGGCAGGGAAGTTTTGCAGGTGGAGGTACCGGAAGCGCAACCTCAAATGGCCGATTTGCAGGTGTTTGATGCTTCGGGGCGGCAAGTGTGGCACGAACAACTTACGCAGCAAAGCACTAGCATTGCCTTGCAAAGCTGGAAAGCGGGCGTGTATATCGTACAGGTGAGCGATGCAAACCATTGCAACATCCGGCGCTTTGTGAAATTGCCTTAACGGAAGGTGCCGATTTCCGCATATTTAGTGGTAAATTAGCCGGTAAAACTACACATTATGGATGTACTGGGAATTGATTTTGGAGGATCGGGTATAAAAGGAGCCATTGTAGACACAAAAACAGGGTTGTTAAAAACAGAAAGGCACCGCATTGAAACTCCCAGGCCTTCTACCCCTAAGGCGGTACAGGTTGTTATTTTGGAACTGATTCGTCATTTTAACTGGAGTGGAAAGGTGGGCATTGGCGTGCCATCGGTAATTAAGAATGGTACGGTTTTAACCGCTGCCAATATCGATAAAAGCTGGATTGGCCAACCCATCAATCAGCAACTTTCTGATGAAACCGGGTGTGAAGTGGTATGCATTAACGATGCGGATGCTGCCGGAATTGCCGAAGTGCATTTTGGCGCAGGTGCAAAAGTTAAGGGTATGGTATTTTTACTGACGGTGGGCACCGGTATTGGTACGGTTATTTTTATGAACAAGCACCTGGTACCCAACCTTGAACTGGGGCATTTGGAGTTTAAAGATACCACGGTTGAAAAATACACGGCCGATTCGGTACGCAAAAAAGAAGACCTTACCTGGAAAAGATGGGGCAAGCGCTTTAATCGAACACTGGCCTATTACGAGGCCATGTTTAATCCGAATTTATTTATTGTGGGAGGAGGCGTTAGCAAAAAGATGGACCGCTTTATTCAGCACATCGAAATTGCAACCCCCGTAGTACCTGCTCAAATGGAGAACAACGCTGGAATTATTGGGGCTGCCGTTCATGTGGCCTACCTGTAAGCATTAATTCCAGGGGAGTAGCTTCCGCTCATTCCAGTACAGCTCCGGGTCTACTGCCAGCCTTTTTAGAGCGGCAATTTCTGCTTCGGCCAAACAAATTTCCGCAGCCTTTACATTTTCGTTCACCTGGTATACCCGCGATGCGCCACTCAATACCTTAAACGGCTCCATGGTTTGCCTGCAAAATTGCAGGGCAATGGCATCCATTCCAACATTGTATTGGGTTGCTAACTTTTCAAGCACCTGGTAAGCCTGTTGGTAATTGGGGTAGTTAACATTGGGAAACACCCTACCGTTGGCCACCCCTTCTTTAATTACAATGCGTTTGTTCTGTGCATGCAATTCCTCCTTAGCGGCTAGTAAACTTTGGTCAAAAACGTTGTAGGTTACCTGAAAAACCTCAAAAAGCGGTTTCCCATTTATGTGAACATCCAAGGCGGCTTTTAATACCTCCAGCTGATTGTGCCCGGTGGTCGTTAGCCCAATCCTCATACCATATTCAGTATGTAGCCGGGCAAGTTCGTTTAATACGGATTGGTTTTGCAACACCCCGGTTTCGAAGGTGGCGGAATGTATTTGCAGGGTACTGACATATGGCAATAACTGTTGCGAGAAATTCCATTGACGGGTAAGTACTTCGAGGCTATGTTCCTTAATTTCGTGAACAGTGGCTTTAGGATCGAAATTGGCAGTGTAAACGTATCCCCATTTGGTGGCTACCTCAAGGTTGGGGTCGTTTTTTTCTTTCACCCAATCCAGCAATAGCGCTTCAGCAAGTCCGTACCCCGGAGCTGTGTCGTAATAACGTATTCCCTTCCGATAGGCGGCTTCAAAAACCTGCTTGCCCAGCGCTTTAAAATTTTCCAGCTGAAACGGGCCGGCTTTCTCTTTTCGAATATTGATGTAATGTGGGCGCCCCAGTGCAGCGGTGCCCAGTCCAAAATCGTTCAAATTCATACCTCAGCAACACACATGCCGCACTAAAGTTTGACCATGTTAATAAAAGCCTTAAAAATGTGCCGTTAGTAGTCGTATTCGTCAGTTGGGTTTTCCCTTAGTTTGCGCGGCTTCCAGGTAATTTCCTTCCCATTAACCCGGGCGTTTTTAAAGGAGATTTTATCGGCATAATCTACAAAAACTCCGCGCGTGGCATGGTTTACGGTAAAATTCTCCACTGTAATGTTGCGTATGGGCAATGCAGAATACCCTTTTACATACATGCCATAGTGCCCGGCATCCTCACACTGTATATTTTTAAGGTGGATGTTGTGGATCAGGGTCGGATATCCTTCCCCCTCGTTGTGGTAGTTAGAGGTGACCACAAAACAATCTAGCACTTCTCCAAACGAAACATTGTTAACGTAAATGTTGGAAATTTCCCCGCCCCGGTCCGGGTTGGATTTTAGGTAAATGCCCCTTTTTACATAACCGCGCGAATCACAATTGCTAACAAATACATTGCGTACCCCGGATGACATTTCGCTACCGATTACGACCGCATGCAGGCCTTTAAAATGGCAATGGCGTACAACAATATTTTCGCTCGGCATTTGGGTGGAACGGCCTTCATGGTCGCGCCCCGCCTTAATGGCAATGTTATCGTCATTATTGTCGAAGTGCACATTTTCAATTAAAATGTCTTTGGAATACTCCAGGTCAATGCCATCGTTATTTTTGTTTTGCGCATAAAAGCGCAGGCCTCGCAGAGTGGCGTTCTGGCTTTTAAGCAGGTGCAGGCACCAAAAGGGAGAATCTTCGATAATGATTCCTTCCACCAGGATGTTTTTACATTCTAAAAACTGGATGAGTTGTGGGCGCAAGTAATGTCCCAATCCAAAAATCCGCTCCTCCAACGGAGTATTGTTGTGGTTCATTTCGCGGGATAGCAATTGGTCTTTCTGTTGCAAATTTCGCCAGGTGGCAAACGTTCGTGCCGATTGTCCGTTAATTATGCCCTGCCCTGTAATGGCAATGTTCTCTTTTTGAAAGGCATAAATAAACGGACTGAAATTATAAAGCATCGTGCCTTCCCAGCTGGTTAAAACATTGGGGTAAGAGGCCGCATTGGAGCTGAACAAAAGCACGGCTCCCTCTTTCAAATGCAGGTTAACATTGCTCTCAAAATGAATGGGGCCTTCCAAAAAGTACGATCCGATTGGCACCACTACTTTCCCACCTCCTGCCTTATGGCAAGCAGCAATCGCCTGGTCAAATGCGGGTTTACAATCGGTATGCGCATCTGCAATGGCACCGTAATCCATTACATTAAAAACAGTATCGGGGAACTGGGGAGCCTTAATCCGACTCAAAATTTCCTGTTGCGTTGCCTGATAATTGGGGGTGTGGGATTGTGTGCACGAAAGCAGCCCTGAAAAGGCTAAAAGTACAAGTAAGGTGAACCGCATTTGCATGGCTTTTAATTTCAAAATGGAAAGATACATATTTCCGGTATTAACACAATTGGGGTTTGAACTTACCTCAATTATTTGTTACTTTAACGTTAATAAATCAAGAATAACCCGTCATGAATTCCACCTATAAATTCCACGTATTTTACCTATGTATTTTGGGCTTTTTGTCCTGTCTTATGCCGCAGCAGCATGTGCT
>JAUIMD010000230.1 GCA_030433225.1 Bacteroidia bacterium | reverse complement strand
ACCGTTCCTGCCCACTATAAGTTCAAAATAAAGCAACGAGGTATTGCCGATGCAGAAGTAACCCGCGAAAAAAGTGGCGAAATATGTTATACGTGGGAAGGAAATTATCTTGATCAGGTAAAAAAGGAGAAAAACGCTCCAAACATGAATGACATCCTGCCCATGGTTGTTCTTATTCCGGAAACCTTTGTGTTCGATGTGCCGGGTTCGTTTTCTACCTGGCAAACCTACGGTAGCTGGGAATCCAAACTAAAAGAAGGAATGGATGTATTGCCATATTCCGAACAGCAAACAATAACGCGTTTGTTGGATGGCGTTAGCGATACCCTGGAGCAGGTAAAGGTGCTGTACCATTATTTACAGGACCATACCCGTTACATAAATGTTAGTCTGGAAACCGGTGGAATGAAACCTTTTCCTGCAACCTATGTGGCAGAGAAAAAGTATGGGGATTGCAAGGCATTGGGCAATTATTTCAGTACGCTATTGAAGTATGCAGGCATAACCGCATACTATTGTAACGTGGAGGCCGGAAGCGTGATTTCACCCATAGATACCGCTTACCCATCCATGCAGTTTAATCACATCATTAGTTGCATACCGCTGGCAAACGATACGCTTTGGGTGGATTGCACCAGCAAAATGGCCTTTAATTACCTGGGAACTTTCACCCAAAACCGCAAGGCTTTTTTAATTGACAAATCACATAGTGCATTTGCCCAAACGCCTGCATTGCAACCCAATGATGTACATACTACAAGATTTATGCGCATACACGTTGACGAAGCGGGATTTACTACAGTACATGCACAAAACCGGTACCGCGGTTTTGCGTACGAACAACTGTTTTACCTTAATAGCGAGTATGCTACCGACGCTAAGGATAAGGTGGTGCGCGATGCTTTTATTCCAAACGGGTATAGAATGGAAGATTATGCATTGGAAAGTGAACATCGCGACTCTACTTTTATGCACCTGCGGTATACAGCTGTTTCAGAAGCTCCTTTCGACCAATACGGCAGCGAAATGCTGATAAAGATGCTTCCATTTCCACTTACGCGGTATGAAAAACCGGGCGAGCGAAACCTGCCGGTACAGCTTAACTACCCCACCTGCCTTACCGACACATTGGTGTATCGTTTACCGGCAAACTTCTCATTGCAGACCGTTCCCGAAAACTTTGCGATGGAGAGCGAATTTGGCGCATACAGCATTTCCTTCTGGGCGGAGGAGAATGGGGTGCACATTGTTAAAAAACTGACCCTCAACAACGGATTTATTCCTGTGGATAAATACGAGGAGTTTTACACGTTCTATCAACATATATACGCGTTTGAAAATACATCCTATATGCTTACCAGGGTAACCCAAACAAACGATTAACCTAAAATGCAACATACAATGAAAAAGCAATGCTTACTGCTGTTATTATTATTGGCTACTTTTTGCCTGCATGCACAAAAAATTTCCATGGAGTTTGGCAACATCAGCCAATATGAAATGGATTATACAACCTGCGACTTTGATTCTGTTGCCGAGGCCGTAGTTTTGTTTGATGTGGGTAAATCCAGGTTTGTTCATAGCGAAAATGGTTTTAATATCCGTTTTACACGGCACAAAAGGCTAAAGGTACTCGACAATGCCGGGGTTGACTATGCGCAAATAGAAATTCCATTTTACCACAAAGACTACAGTTACGAAAAAGTATCAAACATAAAGGCGGTATCCTTTAATTTTGAGGATGGCGTACCCCGAAAAACGGAACTGCCGAACAAGGATTGGTTCGTTGAAAAAGTGAATGAAAACTGGGATGTGCTGAAATTTGCCATTCCTGACGTAAAAAAAGGTACGGTGATCGAATATTCATACGAGTTGGAAACCCCTTTTAAATTTCATTTGCCCGATTGGGAGTTTCAGGATCGGATACCCATTATTTACAGCAAATATGAAGTACGGATGGTGCCGTTTTTCGAATACATTAGTTTGTTGAAAGGAGCCAAAAAATACGATGAAAACAAAGCATACGTTGCCGAAGGAATGGAACGGCATTTTGGAGGCGTTGATTTTCGGGACATGGTGTACGAGTTCGGGATGCACAACGTTCCGGCTTTTCGCGATGAAGAGTTAATTTCTTCCCGAAACGACTACCTTCTTCAACTTGATTTTCAATTGGCACAAATCAAATACCCTACTGGCGGAAGCAGTCAGATAATGTCAACCTGGCCTAAAATTGTGGATGAGCTGGAGGGGCATGAAGAGTTTGGGAAATTTGTAAAGAGAAGCAAAAAAACAGCGGAAGACCTCCTGGATGTGGCGCATTTGCAAAGCATGCCCGAACAGGAACGGTTTAATGCAGTAATGCAGTATGTGAAAGGGAACTACAACTGGAATGAATGGTATGGGCAACGGGCTTCAAAAACGGTAAAGGAACTATTAAACGACAAGTACGGCAGCGCTGCCGATTTAAATTTGTTGGCCGTAGGGTTGCTACAGGCTTGTAATTTAGAAGTTTATCCGGTTTGGATCAGTACCCGCGGACATGGAAAAATCCCCTATGATTATCCCTTCACCCATTTTTTTAACTATGTGTTGATTTACGCCAAAATTGACGGACAGAATGTGTTAACGGATGCCACCGATGAATACCTGCCAAACGACCGCATTCCACTGTTTTGCATCAATGATTTGGGCCTGGTAATAAATTCTGATAACGAAGAAGTTTCGTGGATAAAACTGAAACAAGACATTCCATCCAAAGCCTATGTTCAATACAAACTGAAAGTAAAAGATGCCAAAATTAAGGCAGAGGTTAGTAAAATGACTACAGAATATGATGCCTGCTACTATCGCAAAAACTTTGGAGTAAAGGAAGAGCGTTTTAAAGAGGAAGCACAAAAAACAGGCTACGTTTTTACCGACGAAAGCCTGAAAACCAAAACGTTTGAAGCCCTTGAAAAACCCTACATATTTTCGTACAACGTGGAAACTGATGCCGTTTCATTAAACGATAAAATTTATGTACCTCCCTTTTTAAACGATGTAATTTCCGACAATCCGCTTAAGCAAAAAGTAAGAAATTACCCGGTAGATTTTACAATTCCAAAAATCAGAAGTTTTACCTCATATGTGCAAATACCGGAAGGCTACGAAGCCAGCTATATTCCTTCCAACCTGAACATTTCAAACGACCTGGTAAAAATTAAATACACCACCATGCTCAATGACGGCTACCTGGTGTGTACATTTGAATACCACGTAAAACAGGCCATTTATTATGCTGAAGATTACCATGAGATACAGGAAATGTTTAACCAGGTAATATCCAAAGGCAACGATAAAATCGTATTGACCAAATTGTAAAGAATCATGCGGTGTACCACATGGGCAGGAATCTGACGGGTGAAACTATGCCGGAGTAGCGTTTTTTTAGTAGATTCGTTTTGCTTTTTACCGGAAGTGTCCAATTGGCGCTTTCCACTAAAATTAACGCAGAATGACATCGAAAATACAGGCACTTTTTCTTAGCACTTTTCTTTTGGTTGTAAGCCTCGGTTCCCTTTGGGCAAAGGAGGCCAAAACCCTTCTTTTTGTAGGAACCTATACCGATGCGCAACCTACCCCCGGCATATACGTGTACGAATTTAACAGTCGTACCGGCGAACTTACTCCGGTGGCAAGTGGCGAAGGGTTAATTAATCCATCCTTTTTAGACCTTTCTCCCAACGGGAAATACCTGTACGCATGTACGCACACCCAGTTGCAAACGCCCGGCAAGCTACAGGCTTTTTTGGTGGATTCCATTTCAGGAAAACTATCTCCTATAAATGCCCAGTCGGTAGGGGGAAGAAACCCGGTGCATGTAAACGTGCATCCCTCAGGTGCGTATGTTGCCGTTGCCAGTTACACCGATCCCGGAGTAGCCCTGTTTCAATGCCAGGAGGATGGTTCGCTGATGCCGCGTTCGCAGCTTATTGAATTTGTGGATAAAAGCATTAACGAGAGCAGGCAGGAGAACGCACACCTGCATTCCGCTTACTTTTCTTTTGATGGAACCTATTTATATGTCCCTGATTTAGGGGGAGATAAAATTCGGGCGTTTACCTTAAAAAAGGGGAATGAACCCGGTTTATTGGTGAACGATGTGCTCACGGTAAAAAGTACACCGGGTAGCGGTCCGCGGCACATGGCTTTTCACCCCGGCCAAAAGTATGTTTACGCCGTAGAAGAGCTAAGCGGGCATGTGGCTGCTTATGCGTATAAAGAGGGAGGTTTAACGCTTATTGACCGTTATTTTTGCTATTCGAAAAAACAACCGGACTATGGGTCTGCAGATATTCACATTACCCGGGATGGCCGCTTCTTATACGTTTCAAACCGCTTGCACGATGAAAACACCCTGGGTATTTTCAAAATTGATGCGGACAACGGAACGTTAACACTGGTCGGACACTCTTCTACCTATGGCGAACGTCCCCGTAATTTTACCATCGATCCCAGCGATAATTTTGTGCTGGTGGCCAATGTTAGCAGCAACAATGTGGTGGTGTTAAAACGCAACCCAAAAACAGGAATGCTTGAAAACACGGGACACGAAATTCAGGTACATAAGCCATCGTGCCTGGTGATGAGAACCTA
>JAUIMD010000229.1 GCA_030433225.1 Bacteroidia bacterium | reverse complement strand
CAAACAAAAGCCCTCTTTGAGAATGAAAATTTCTGGATTGGCTTAAGATATGGACCGACAGGTCAAGATCTTAGTTTTAAATTGGAAAATAGAGAGATGGGAGCCGATTTCGGTATTCGCTTGCAACCTGAACGTCGCTATGAAAGTTGGTCCATCTTTGGAGATATCTCTGATGCTAACTTCGAAAGCTCTACCACGGGGAATACAACTAAGTTCCAAATCCTACAATTAGGCCTTAGAAAACAGTTCTAAAAAAGATTAGTAAAAAAGTTTTTAATCTTTGCAAAAAAAGAATCTCCACCTTTTGTAACACCAGACTGACTAATCGCCTGTGACAGGGTTTGGCTATCCACAGGAGGCTCTATCACTTTGCCTTCGATAATCATTAAAGGAGTTTTAAAAACTCCTTTATCTTATTGTATATCTCAGTTCCAAACGAACTGCATATATCTTTTATTAATCATATGAAGTAGTTAATGCTTTGAAAACGAACGCTATTTAAGTTATAAAACACATTTCAACCCCACCATTGTACGATTGAGAACCGTCTGCTGACTCAAAAAAATATTCCTCTTTAAAGTACTGTTTTTCATAATTACATCCCTGTTTTTTGTGGAATTAATGAAGCTGCGCCCAGCGCTGAAACAATACGTCGTAAACACTGTAAGTAGGTTTTCCTTCGGGCGTAAATTGCTTGTACAACAATTCGCTTTTTAGCAGGGTTTTTAACGAGCGCAATACCGTGGCCGGGTTGCCCAATTGATGGCGGGAAACGAATTTGGCCGATGTGGGCTCAGAAAGCGTGCCTTCTTTGGCAACGGCTTTCAGTAAATTCCACTGCGGTTTGGTAAGCAGGTTGCGGTAATTCATAAAAAATACTTCCTCTTCCTGCAGTAGCTTTTGGGCTTCCTCTTTCCAAACTTCCGTGGTAAGCGTTGTTGTTTTGGTGGAAAATATCCGGTTGCAAAGCAGTTGAACATAGTAGGTATGCACCTGTGTCCATTCTAAAATCTCGTCAATAACGGCTGATTCTGCACTTATTTTGTTTTGAGTCAGGTGTTTTAAAATAAACGCATTGTAGTTTTCAGGATTTATTTTTTCAAGGTTCATCAGGCTTGTCGACCTGTAGAAGGGCCTGGATGGAGAAGAGAAAAGCTCGTTCATTAAATGTTGCCTGCTGCCTGCAAAAATAAACCGCACGTTATTTACCTCCTGCAAAATGGTTCTAAACCAGGCTTCTGTGTTTTTTTCGGGATATTGGGTTATTTGTTGAAATTCGTCAATGGCAATTACAATTTGTATGGGCTTTTCTTTCAAAAAATACAGTATGGATTGGATGTTTTTTTGTGCCTCGGTGAAGCCCACATTAAAACTCACCTGTGGTGTATTCGTTAACGTGTCGTAACTAAACACGGGGCGTAATGACTGTATAAAACTGGTTATTTTTTTGCCCAAATTCTCTTTTTCGGGAATGGCATGAAGGATGGCCGTAGCAAACATGTTCAAAAACTGCTCCAGTGTTTCGGTCGAAAGAATATCGATATAGATGCATTTCCAGTCTTTCTGGAGTTGATAAAATACATGTTTTATCAGTCCTGTTTTCCCAATTCGTCGTATGGAAACCAACGTGGTGTTTACGCCATTTTTCAGGTTTTCAATGATTTGTGCCGATTCGTTTTCCCGATCACAAAAATAATCAGGGTGGGTATATCCTGTAGTTATAAATGGATTTATGGTGCGTTTCATGTTGTTTAATTTACAAATTGCAATTTACAAATTGTAAATTACAATTTGTTTAATTTTCACTGTTCTATGGGGTAGTGCAGATTTAAAAACCTTGCAGAAAGCCTGAGAAATACAAAAACAGAAGCATGAAAGGCAAGCCCAGCAGGGTGATCAAGAGAAGGTTTTTTCCCGGAGAGGGTTGTTCATAACTCGAAAAATCAGGATTATGAGCTGCAGCCTTTTCCTTGATATAAGCCATCATTACATCATCTTTAAGCCCCTTTTGCGACTGCTGTTGCGGTAAATAGGATAGTGTCTTTTCTGTTCCCTCTTTGGTATCGTAATATTTTAAAGTTACCCCGAATGGATTGCTGAGGTGGAAGCGGGTTATCCACCTAACCGTAGAGTATGGGATGAGTTGTTTTTTATGAAAGCTTTTAACGAGTATTCCTTCTTCGGTAGCTTCCGTGTTTTTTAAATTACGCAGCATTTGAACAAGGAAAAAAGTTATCCAAGCAGCGATAAAAATCATCCCCTTTGCAAGGTCCACATTTTCCGGATTGTCAGAATTCCAAAAGACATAGATATTAAAATACGTTGCGCCCATCATCAGGAATGGGAAAATGTATTTGAAAAAAAACGTGATAGAAGAGCTTTTGTGCATAATTTTAATTTTTGGTTCGTATGAAAACAGCACCCTAAATATAGAAATTATGGACGTACGGCCAACTTCAAAAACCGGGTTCTCCTATAGCATATAAACAAATCCCGTTTCGCATCCGATTTTCTAACTGCTTCTACCTTAAATAATAACTTATGTCCTTATATATTATCTCATAAACCTCTATATTTGCCGCTTCAAGAAACAGCTCAGAAATAATTTTACGATGTATAGAGACTATACCTGCGGAGAACTCAGAACAGAACATATCGGGCAAACCGTAACCTTAAGCGGTTGGGTGCAAAAAAACCGGAATTTAGGTGGAATGACCTTTGTCGACATTCGCGACCGTTACGGCATTACCCAACTGGTGTTTAATATGGAAACGCATAAGGAACTGTGCGAACAAGCCCGTAAGCTGGGGCGCGAATTTGTAATTCAGGCCATTGGCACGGTTGCCGAACGCAGCAATAAAAATACCCAGATTCCTACCGGGGAAATTGAAATTTTGGTGGAAACCCTTAACGTACTCAACGAGTCGGAGTTGCCTCCCTTCACCATAGAAGACAATACCGATGGGGGAGACGAGTTGCGCATGCAATACCGCTACCTCGATTTGCGTCGTAACGTAGTGCGCAAAAACCTGGTACTGCGCCACCAAATGGCGTTTGAGGTGCGTAATTACCTGAATAACCAAAAGTTTATAGAAACCGAAACACCGGTATTAATTAAATCCACGCCTGAAGGAGCGCGCGATTTTATTGTGCCTTCACGCATGAACGAGGGAGAATTTTACGCCCTGCCGCAAAGTCCGCAGGTGTTTAAGCAATTGTTGATGGTGGCCGGTTTCGATCGCTATTTTCAAATTGTAAAATGTTTCCGCGACGAAGATTTGCGTGCTGACCGTCAGCCGGAATTTACCCAGATCGACTGCGAAATGGCCTTTGTTGAGCAAGAAGATATTCTCAGTACATTCGAGGGCATGACCAAGCATTTGTTCAAAACCATCCGTGGGGTGGAATTGAATGATTTCCCCCGCATGCCTTATGCCGAGGCCATGGAGTTTTATGGCTCCGATAAGCCCGATATCCGCTTTGATATGAAGTTTCATGACATGACAGAACTGGTAAAAAACAGCGGTTTTGTGGTGTTTGATTCTGCCGAGTATGTAGGTGGAATTTGTGCAGAGGGTTGCGCAGGGTATACCCGTAAAGAACTGGACGGATTAACCGATTTTGTGAAAAAACCACAAATCGGGGCAAAAGGCCTGATATACTTAAAGTGCAACGAAGACGGCACCTTGAAATCGTCGGTGGATAAGTTTTTTGATAGCGAAAAACTGGAAGGCTGGAAAGCACATTTCAACGCCAAACCTGGAGACCTTATTTTGGTGATTTCAGGCGATAAAAGCAAAGCACTGAAACAATTGTGTGAGTTGCGCCTCGAAATGGGCAAACGCATGGGGCTTCGCGATAAAAACAAATTTGCACCCCTTTGGGTGGTAGATTTCCCGTTGTTGGAATGGGACGAAGAATCGGAACGCTATTTTGCCATGCACCATCCGTTCACGTCGCCTAAAAAAGAAGATTTCGACCTGCTGGAAACCGATCCTGGAAAAGTACGCGCCAATGCCTATGACCTTGTGATTAACGGGGTAGAGATTGGTGGCGGTTCCATCCGTATCCATAACGATGAGTTGCAGCAAAAAATGTTCGACCTGTTGGGCTTCACCAAAGAAGAGGCTGAAGAGCAGTTTGGCTTTTTGATGAATGCCTTTAAATACGGTGCGCCTCCGCACGGGGGTGTGGCCTTTGGTTTCGACCGTTGGGTGTCGTTGTTTGCCGGGCTGGATAGCATTCGCGATGTAATTGCATTCCCTAAAAACAATGCTGGCCGCGATGTAATGATCGACAGCCCTTCGCCCATTGCCAAAGAGCAATTGGACGAGCTGAACCTGATTCTGGCAGAAAAGAAAAAATAGCAGAGAATGATATCCAGATAAAGCAGGAGTGGTGCAGAATACGTTTTGTGCCACTTTTTTTATCTTTGAGTTTCACCAATAAAACTACAATGGCTACGATAAAAGATATCTCCCGCGTACTTGAAGAATTTGCCCCCCTCCCTTTACAGGAAAGCTACGACAATTGCGGATTGCAAATTGGCAATCCAACCGCGGAAGTTACCGGGGTTTTACTTTGCATTGATGTGTTGGAAGAAACGGTAGACGAAGCCATTCGCAAAAACTGCAACCTC
>JAUIMD010000228.1 GCA_030433225.1 Bacteroidia bacterium | reverse complement strand
ACCGCACATTTGGATGGCCGCCATACCTGTTTTGGAAAAGTATTTGAAGGTCTCGATGTTATTGACGATATTCGTGCAGGCGATAAAATTAACTCAATCACCATTTTAGAGGCCTAATTACCCTGTAAAGGAGAAACCGGATACCTATGGAAATCAGGAAAATTTCACTTACTTCTATCTTACTGCTCTGCGTGGCTATGGTGTGGGCACAAAGTCCCATACGCGATAAACAAGTGTATAAACTGCACATTGCAGCACAAAGCATTTTGCTGAATTACGTAGACAGTGTGGATAAAGAAGCCCTGGTGGAAGATGCCATAACCGGTATGCTCAAAGACCTGGATCCGCACTCGTCGTACCTTACAGCCGACCAGGTGCGCAAAGCCAACGAGCCGCTCATTGGCAAATACAAAGGGGTAGGCATCGAATTTAATATTTTAAAGGATACCCTGATGGTAGTGGCCGTAATTGAAGGCGGCCCATCTGAAAGGGCTGGACTGCGCCCCGGTGACCGCATTTTAACCGTAAACGGAGATACCATTGCCGGCATTGGCCTGACCAACGATGAAGTAATTCGCCAGTTGAAAGGAGAAGAAGGCACCGTAGTAAATATTGATGTACTGCGCCGTGGTTACCTGGCCCTGTTGCCGTACAAAATTACACGGGGCACCATTCCCATTTACAGCATTGATGCCGCCTTTATGGCCACTGATGATATCGGTTACATTAAAATTCACCGCTTTAGCGCCAGCACCCACGAAGAGTTTCTGGAGGCCGTAAAAGACCTGAAAAAGCAGGGAATGAAAAAACTTATTCTCGATTTGCAGGGCAACGGTGGCGGATACCTTTCTTCGGCCATAAAAATGGCGGATGAGTTTTTAGACGATGAAAAATTGTTGGTGTACACCAAAAGCCGCTACGAGCGAAATGACAATTCTGCCCACAGAAAAGGCATTTTTGAGAAGAAAAGGCTGGCCGTTTTAATCGACGAAAGTTCTGCCTCGGCCAGCGAAATTTTGGCCGGAGCCATTCAGGATTGGGACCGTGGCCTGATTATTGGCCGCCGATCTTTCGGGAAAGGCTTGGTGCAGCGTCCGTTTCGTTTGCCCGACGATTCCGAAATACGGCTCACCATTGCCCGGTACTATACCCCCAGTGGCCGCAGCATTCAAAAATCGTACGAAAACGGCAAGGGCGAATACCGCAGCGACATTAGCCGGCGTATAGAACACGGTGAATTGTTTTACGAAGATTCCATTGCTTTCCCTGATTCGTTGATGTACAAAACCCTTGTGCACGGACGTAAAGTGTATGGCGGTGGTGGCATAATGCCCGATGTGTTTGTGCCATTGGATACCACGTATAACTCCGAATTTTTTAAGGAAATCAACCGTTCGCGCGTGCTGGATCGGTACATGTTGGATTATGTGGACATCCATCGCGATGAGTTGTTTGCACAATTTCCAACCTACGCCAGTTTTGATGCCGGCTTTGCGGTGAGCGAAGAAATGTATACCCGCTTACAAAAAGAGGCAGCACTGGAAGACATTACCTACGATGCAACTTCAGAGGTTTCCAAAGAAATGATTGTGAAACAAATGAAAGCGTACGTAGCACGCTACCTGTACGAGCGGGAAATGTATTACCAGGTAATGAAACACGAAGACATGGCTTACCTGAAAGCCGTGGAGTTGCTTGAAAATGAGGCAGAGTACGATTATATCATTCAACATGGGCACCGGTAATCTTTTAACTTTTGCGCTCTGCTTACACGTATCGTATATGCTTATTCCCGTTTTTTCATGAACAAAAGCTGCCTTTTTTCCTTTAACAACATGGCCTTTTTGCAGGGAGAAAGGCAAATATATCTTGTTCAGGAATAACCTTTTATAACACAACAGAAAATCAGGATTTAGTAAAAATATTTTACTTTTGTCATCGTTTCAAAAAACACGCACAATGCTATGGTAATACTTACAAAAGCTGCCCAACTCATATTAAGCTTATCCATCCTGGTGGTGGTGCACGAATTTGGCCACTTTGCCTTTGCCCGTTTGTTTAAAACCCGGGTGGAAAAATTTCGATTATTCTTTGACCCCTGGTTTACCATTTGGAAGAAGAAAATTGGCGAAACCGAATATGGAATTGGCTGGCTGCCTTTAGGGGGCTATGTAAAAATATCCGGGATGATTGATGAATCCATGGATAAGGAACAAATGAAACAACCGGTGCAGCCCCACGAATTTAGAGCAAAACCCGCCTGGCAACGCCTGTTAATTATGGTAGGGGGGGTACTCTTCAACCTGTTATTGGCGGGCTTAATTTACACCATGGTATTGTGGAAATGGGGCGATGCCTACCTTCCGTTGGAAAATGTAACCTACGGCGTAGTGTGCTCCGAAACAGCCAAAGAAATCGGATTTCAGGATGGCGACATTATTCTGCAGGTAGATGGAAAAGAGGTAGAAGGCTTCCACGAAATTTCATCAAAACTGTTGCTGGATGGCATTCAAAGCATTACCGTTAAGCGCAACAACCAAACGGTTGAAATTCCTGTGAATGAAGACCATGTGGCGCTGTTGATTCAAAACTCCAAGTCGGGCCTGTTTATTCCACGTGTACCGTTTGAGGTAGATAAATTTGTAGACGGATCGGGGGCAAAAAAAGCAGGCATGCTGACCGATGACCGCATTATTGGCGTAAACGGAAAACCCATGTTGTTTTACGACCAAATTGTAAAAGAACTGAGCAACAATAAAGACCAGGAAATTAACTTCACCTTGTTGCGCGGGGTGGATAGCATTCAACTGGCCGTGCCGGTAAACGAGAATGGGAAAATAGGTGTTTATCCCAAGCCCATTGCCAACTACCTCACGTTCGAAACCATCGATTACAGCCTGGCACAAGCCGTACCTGCCGGGTTTTCAAAAGGAGTAGATGAGGTAAAATCGTACCTCAAACAGTTGCGTCTGCTGTTTTCGCCCAAAACCAAAGCCTACGAATCGCTGGGGGGATTTATAACCATTGGCAGCATTTTTCCATCATCGTGGGATTGGCAGTCGTTCTGGAATTTAACGGCCTTTATTTCCATTATTTTGGCAGTGATGAACATTCTCCCCATTCCGGCCTTGGATGGTGGACACGTAATGATTTTATTTTACGAGATGGTTTCCGGCAAAAAACCGAGCGAAAAATTTCTGGAATACACGCAAATTGCCGGATTGGTGATTGTGCTGGGGCTGGTTATTTTCGCAAATATGAACGATGTGATACGCCTGTTTAAGTAAAATTTACTTATTTTGCATGCTTAATATCCGGTGAACTACGTCATAATTACAGCTTGATTTAAAGTGAAATACAAGCTCAAAATGTCCAATGCACCATAAAAATACATTCCCATGAATACGATTGCTATGTTTCTGTTTACCCTGGGTGCCCCTGAAATTATATTGGGTGTATTAATTATTGTTCTGTTGTTTGGAGGGAAAAAAATTCCTGAACTGATGAAAGGACTGGGAAAAGGCATGAGTGAGTTTAAAAAAGCAAGGGAAGACGCTGAAAAAGACGACAATCAGGATACCCTGAAAGACGTAGATGCAAAAAAATAACGTGACCCTGTTTTCGCTTTTGGTTTTTAAATTGGAGGTTGTACATGTCCGGTGAATTCTCACTTCTCAACTACATCAATACCCCGGATGATCTGCGTAAACTGGAACGCACCCAACTGACGGATGTGTGTGCCGAACTGCGGCAATTCATCATCGACGAGGTGTCGTGTAACCCCGGTCATTTTGGAGCAAGTCTGGGTACCGTTGAACTTACGGTGGCCCTGCATTATGCCTTTAATACCCCTTACGACCGCCTGGTTTGGGATGTTGGACATCAGGCATACGGACATAAAATACTTACCGGAAGGCGCGATATTTTCCATACCAATAGAAAAATTAACGGACTAAGCGGTTTCCCCAAAAGGGAAGAAAGCGAGTACGACGCCTTTGGTGTTGGGCACTCTTCCACTTCCATTTCGGCAGCCCTGGGAATGGCAATTGCCGCCCAAAAAAATAACGAAAACCGGCAGGCAGTGGCCATAATTGGCGATGGCGCCTTCACCGGAGGAATGGCATTTGAAGGGCTGAACAATGCCACCGTTTTCCCCAATAACCTGCTTATTATTCTTAACGATAACGAAATGGCCATTTCGCCCAATGTGGGTGGAATACGGGAATACCTGGTGGATATTGCTACCTCAAAAACGTACAATAAGTTTCGTTCTGAATTTGCCAAAGTGCTGGGTAAAATGCAGCTTATGGGCAAAGAGGAGAAGGAGCTGATACAGAAATTTAACAACAACCTGAAATCCCTCATTACCAAGCAAAGCAACTTGTTTGAAGGCTTCAACATCCGGTATTTTGGCCCGGTTGATGGCCACGATGTAGGGTACCTGGTGGATGTGTTTAACGACCTAAAAGCCCTGGATGGTCCTAAAGTTTTACACATTAAAACGAAAAAGGGGAAAGGCTTTGGGCCGGCTGAACTGGCACAAACCGAATGGCACGCCCCCGGAAAATTTGACAAAATTACCGGTCAAAAAATAAAACGTGGCAGCAAGGGGCAAGGCCCTGTAAAATACCAGGAGGTTTTTGGG
>JAUIMD010000227.1 GCA_030433225.1 Bacteroidia bacterium | reverse complement strand
CGTAATGTTCTCGTTCATTAGTTTTGGGAAGGCACTCCACCGCAAACAATACATTGTAAACACCATAGCAGCTTCGGCAATTGTAATTTTGGCAGGAAACCCAGCTTTACTTTTTAACATCGGGTTTCAACTTAGTTATGTGGCGGTTACCGGCATTGTGTTGTTTTATCCCATATTGGAGCAAAGGTTTCGGGTGTCGGGTAAAATCGCAGGATGGATAATGAGCCTGGTGCTGGTTTCCATTATTGCTCAAATGGTTTCCGCCCCCTTAAATATGTTTTATTTTCACCGCATGGCCAACTATGGCGTTCTTGCCAACCTTTGGGTTATTCCATTGGTAACGGTAGTACTAAACGTTACCCTCTTACTCATTGTACTGGGGCTTGTGGGCATATATATTCCCGGGCTGGGTACCCTTATTAACGGACTTGCTAAAAGCATGAACGGAGGAGTTTATTTCATCAGTCAACTCCCGGGTAGCACTTTCGAAAGCATATACATTTCGCCATTGCAATGCTGGATGCTCTACACGGCGTTGCTTGCTTTATTATTTCTTTTGTTCTACCGCAACAAATGGTTGATTTGGGTCATTCTTTCTGGCACGCTCCTTCTATTAATACAACGCACACTACATAAGTATGTGCATTACACCCAAAACAAAATGGTCGTATACCAGCATTTTAACACCACGCGCCTCCTCCTGAAAGCAGCGGACGAAGGGCTGGTTATTGTTGCCGATCGTCCTCAAGACATAAGTGTTTGTCCGGTTTGGTTTTTTCGTGAGCATGTGCACGAAAACAAGGTAGTGCCGGTTACGTATACATCATCGTTTACCGGACAAAACATTTGCCTTTACCGCCAGTTTGTACAATGCAACAAGCACATTATTTTTGTTGGAAACCGTAACCATCCGCCTGAAATGATTCCCCATTTCCCATTTGAGGTTTCTGCCGTGGTACAACTTGCAATTCCGGCAAAGTGGCACGTAAGTACGTACGAGCGACCCACCAAGCACTCACAACCCGAAAACGGAGCCAAAATGCTTAAACCAGAAGTAAATACCTTTTCTCTAAACACGCAGGAAGACGCTTTTAAAATGCTCTTTGACTGACACTTAAAAAAACAGTAATATTTACTGATGATAAATAGAACCGACTGTGCAATGTTGTCAAATAAAACATTATAACTTTGCAGCCTGAATACTGCCAACAAGTGGTTGGCAATAAAGTACAGGCACATGAATATACTGATTGCAGGAGCGGGGGAAGTAGGTACGCATCTGGCAAAAATGCTGTCGAATGAACAGCACAATATTATTCTGTTAGATCAGGACGAGAGCAGATTAAAGAGAGTTGAGACCCACTCCGACCTGATGTCCATGTTAGGAAATCCAACATCCATAAAAGATTTAAAAGAGGCCAATATAAAAAATTGTGACCTTTTTATTGGGGTTACTCCATACGAGTCAGAAAACCTGGTGGCCTGCATGCTTGCAAAAGACCTGGGCGCTGCCCAAACCGTAGCACGCATTGATAACACCGGATATTTTCTCGACGGAAATGCCGAGCGCTTCCGTAAACTGGGCGTAGATTCCATGATTTACCCTGAGGTACTTGCGGCACAGGAAATTGTACAATCCCTGCGAATGCCCGGAATTCGTCAGTTAAACGAATTTGCCGATGGGGAAATTCTGTTGGCAGGTATTAAAGTGCGCGACAAGGCACCCATTATAGGTTTGCCCCTGGAGCACCTGAACGCAAAAGTGGATAATTACCGTGTATTAGCCATTACACGGGGCGGTACTACCATCATTCCATCCGGACAGGACATGATAAAGGATGGAGACATTGTGTATTTCATTTGTCCAAAATCACAACTTTCGTACGTAAAGGAACGCGCCGGAAAAGAAAACTTCGACATCCAAAATGTAATGATTATGGGGGGAAGTCGTATAGGGATGAAAACCGCACAAGCCGTGCCCAGCTACTACAACGTAAAAATAATTGAGCAGGATAAGGAACGCAGCTACAAGGTAGTAAATAAGCTTGATAGGGCGCTTGTTATTAACGGTGACGGACGCGATTTGGACCTGCTTCGCGATGAAGGCATTGAGCAGATGGATGCGTTTATTGCCTTGACCGGAAACAGTGAAACCAACATTCTATCGTGCCTGTTGGCCAAACGCCTGGGCGTGAAAAAAACTGTGGCCGAGGTAGAAAATATGGATTTTATTGAACTGGCAGAAAGTTTTAATATCGGTACCGTAATCAACAAAAAAAGACTTGCCGCCAGCCATATCTATCAGCTGACGTTAAAAGCCAACATTTCCACCATGAAATGCCTCACAGCGTCCGATGCCGAAGTAATTGAACTCACCGCTAAGGCAGGTTCAAAAATTACACGAACGGAGCTTAAAAACGCAAAAATCCCTAAAGACATTAACATTGGAGCCATTATAAGAGGCGACCAAATTCAAATTGCCCATGGCGAAATTCAAATATTGGCCGGGGATAAAGTGATTGTATATTGCCTGCCTACCGGCGTACGAAAAGTGGAAAAAATATTTGGTTAAGCCAGCCGCCTTATGTTGAATTTTAAAATAATATTCCGGGTTTTAGGCCTATTCCTCATTATTGAGTCTGTGTTTATGGGGCTGTCAGGTATAGTGTCACTCGCTTACATCGAAGTAGCAGCCAAATATTTGTTTTATTCAGCCGGCATCACCTTGTCGTTTGGCCTATTGCTACAACTGCTTGGGCTTAAGGCCAAAAAAACCATAGGCCGGCGCGAAGGCTACATTATTGTGAGCCTTGTGTGGATTGTATTCTCGGCTTTCGGGCTCTTGCCTTTTTACCTGAGCAAATCCATCCCTTCCATCACCGACAGTTTTTTTGAAACCATGTCGGGTTTTACAACCACTGGCTCCTCCATTTTAAACGACATTGAGGCTTTGCCGTATGGAATGTTATTTTGGCGCAGCATAATACAATGGCTGGGTGGAATTGGAATTATTGTTATTTCCTTGGCCGTTTTGCCATTTCTGGGGGTAGGCGGAATGCAGCTTTTTGCCGCTGAGGTTCCCGGACCAACAGCCGACAAACTCACACCCAAAGTACACGAAACCGCAAAACGTCTATGGCTCATCTACATTATCCTTACTGCCGCAGAAACCCTGCTGTTACGTTTTGGCGGCATGAACTGGTTTGATGCCGTAAACCATGCCTTCACCACAATGGCTACGGGTGGATACTCTACCAAGCAGGCCAGTGTTGCGTATTGGGATTCTGATTTTATCCACTACGTTATTATCATTTTTATGTTTCTGGCAGGAACGAACTTTTCCCTTACCTTTTTTGCAATAAACGGGAAACCCGGCAAAATGTGGAAAAACGAAGAATTTCAATATTACCTGTGGTTTGTCGTAATTTTTTCGGCCATTATTGCCAGCGGACTAATTATTGAGCACCACATAGGGTACGGCACCGCCATTCGCGATGCCCTGTTTCAGGTTGTTTCCATCGTTACCACCACGGGATATGCCACGGCCGATTACGAACTATGGGTACCCTTTTTAATGACGGTAATGTTTGTATTGATGTTTTTTGGAGGATCAGCAGGTTCCACAGGGGGTGGCCCCAAAATCGTTCGTATCGTAATGTTACTTAAAAACTCAGTTTACGAATTAAACCGGCTTATCCACCCCAATGCGGTATTGCCCATTCGTTACAACCGCAGTGTTGTTTCGCAAGAGATTGTAACCAATGTACTGGCATTTTTTGTTTTCTATATTCTCGTTGTACTGGTAAGCATTGTCATTATGTCCTCAATTGGTTTGGATTTTGAAACTGCCGTAGGATCAGTTGTAACATGCGTTGGAAATATTGGCCCCGGATTGGGCGAGGTAGGCCCAGCAGATAACTTCGCAAATATTCCTATGGTTGGAAAATGGTACCTGGCATTTATTATGCTTTTAGGGCGTTTGGAGCTGTTTACGGTATTGGTGGTTTTAAGCCCCGCCTTCTGGAAAAAATAGTTGCGCCTTTGTTTTGGTGTTAGTTAAGCTTATCCAGTTTTGAAATGGTTTTTTGAAGAACATTTGTTAAGCCTCCACTAGCCGCATTGTGTAATTGCATTTGCAACACTTCTTTTAATTCTGCGCTAAAGTTCGGCTCTAATACGCATACCTTATATAAAAATCGTACTGCATTAGCTCTTATCGCAATCCCCTCTTTAGGATTTTTCAACCATCCTAGTACAGCCTCCAGTAACATTTCTACAGTCGTAGTATCAATCGAATATCGAAGCAGAATATTAAATAGCTGCCTCCTACTGCCTTCGTGGGTTTCATGTAACAATAAAGCAAGTATCTCCTTTTGTTTGTCCATTAATACTTCAATGGACTCCCTTGTGGCATGATCGAGCACCCATAAGGCTCTCCAAGCTACCGGTTGCTTGCCAGTTTTGGCCAATTCCCACAAATCATGCGCAATACTCTCATAGTTTAAAGCATCGTTACACAGGAGCATTACCCCTGCTTTATCAATTTGTTGCTCCAAAAGTCGCTTTAAATCGTTTGTAGAAGTATTTTGCATCATACCAAAATGAGATGGTAAAGATAGAAAAACTAGAACGGATCCATTTGAAACTTTACCCCACAAAA
>JAUIMD010000226.1 GCA_030433225.1 Bacteroidia bacterium | reverse complement strand
TATTATAGGCGACCGCATGGATACGGATATTGTGGCCGGAATAGAGTCGGAAATTGATACCTGCCTGGTACTCTCCGGAATTTCATCGCGGCAAACCATTACCGAGTTTGCGTATGGTCCGCATTACGTGTTGCAGGGAGTAAACGAAATTGTGAAGGATTTTAACCCCTGATGTTATGGCCGGACACTTGTTTCCATGCAGGTGCTTTTGCCGGTGTGGTTTACTTTAATTCATTAAAAATTACTGCACCGTTAACTTCTACTTTCGATAGGTGTTTTACCTTTTGGTTCCAATCCAACGGAGTCCAGTGCCTGGGGTATTTTAATACTACTTCTTTGTCCAGTAACTTTCTTCTTAATTCGGTAATGCTAAGGCCTTTTTCCATTCCGCGGTTAATGTAATACAATGTTGAGTTGTTTTTTAGCTGAATGTAAATATCCTTATCAGTCCCTTCAAATACGGTGGAAACCACTCCTTTTTCCACTTTTGCTTCATGCTCATAAACTATCGGTACGGGTCTCAATACTAAAGCCATCATACCAAGAAAAACGGCTGCCACCGCCAGGAAGATTTTCTTTTTCATATCACCTTTACTTGTGGATTTCCGGATGTTATCATCCACCAAGTTAAGCATTGCACTTCTTCCTAACAAGTAACTTGCCGTACCAACCTATAACCGATTGCGTACCAGCGGGTAACCATTGGGCTGCCTTTATGGGCCTTTTGCTGTAAAAAAAAGCGAGGCCGTCCAAAGGGGTGGAGCGGCCTCGCGAGGATGCACTTTCTGATAGGATAAGGCTCTAATTGAAGTGCTTGCGTAGAAATTCATTTACATGATACTTCAAAAAGGTATGTAAGGCTGCGGTTACGCCGGTTTGATAACTTGTTGCATCGGCATGGATGGATGCCGTATTTTCCACTGAAATGGCATCGGCCCGGTACATTTTACCAAATGCCGTTTCCACACCCATGTAATCTTTGTCGGATTTGGCATAGGCCTGTATTTTTTCATTTCCCAGCACCTTTTCAATGGATAGATCTTCTTTAAGCAGGCCGCTGTAGGTACCCAGGGGAGATCCGCCAATTTTGTTTTTACCCTGCACAAAATCAACAGCAGAAACGCACAGGTAATTTTTTTCTTTGGTACTTCCGGTAATTCCCAGTTTGGTGGTGGCAGAGGTATTGCTTACCCTGCTGTTAATGTGGTCGTATGCGGCCAGGCGAAGGTTGGTGTTGGCCGTTATTTTTGCTCCATTTCCCTGATACGGTTTTTTCACATCTAAAAACAGCACATACAGGTCGGCATTTACTATGGTGGCATTGTCCAGCTCGTCAGAAAGTTTAGGGTAGGTGCGTATTTCATCTACAATGCTGTTTCTGCCATCGTCGTTCAGCGCCCGGTTAAACGAAGCACTCACGCCTCCCTGTTTTTTTTGCCCGTCCTTGTTAAAACCTTTCACATAAAACACGGTGTTTTGCGGATAAACGGTTAGCATGCCCGGAGCTTCTGAAATGCTCATTTCCATGTTCTCAAACCGTTGTCCACCCTCGTAAAATTGGGTGTTGGATGCCGCATCTCCATGGAGTATGGTGAAACCGTCAGCCTCTAAGTCTGCCACAAATTGCCGATAGGCTTCGTTCGTAATGTCTTGCAACACGTCGGAGGGTATATCCAACCCAACGGCCAGCGAAGCCTTGCTATTGCCCGACAGGGTATTGTTGGAAAATCCTCCTTTCGTGGAGGCCGTTTTCAGGTTGTACAGTTGAAAGTTTACCGAAAAGTTGGCGATGTAAATGGCTTTGCCATTAAATTTGTTGGCGCCGTTAATTTTGGTGCTTTTGGGTTTAAATTCGCCAAGCGACTGGGAATTTCCATGGATAAAAATGCTGAATACCAGCATACAAATGGCGAATGTTTTTTTCTGCATGGGTTATAAGGTTATTGTTTCCAGCAAATATGCAGGATTAAAGTCGGTTTGTGCTACGTAAAATTACGCAATTGTGCTCCGTAAAATTACGGGTTCAGCTTACAGAGGGATGCGAATGGAGGCAGTACACCCCTTGGTGTCGGCATCCTGAAACGTGAGGGTTCCTTTTAGCATGTCCAGCCGGCTTTGAAGGCTGTTTAAACCAATGCCTTTTTTTACGGCCCGGGCGTCAAAACCCATTCCGTTGTCTTCGTAGGTAATATGTAAAATCCCGTTTTTTTGGAGCAGCAACAAGCTAATGTGGTTCGCTTTGCTGTGCTTTATTGAATTGTTCAGTAGTTCCTGGCAAATGCGGTACACGCTTATTTCCACTTTTTCGGATAGGGATTCGTTGAGGTGAATGGCATCAAAGTCGTAGGTGTACGCAAGCCCCGAGAGGGTTCTTTCCAATAAGGTCTCCAGCGCTTTTACCAGTCCAAATTCTTTTAGGGTAAGCGGCATCATTTGGTAGGAAATGTTTCGCAATTCGTTGGCAATTCCTGTAAGGTCATGCTCCAGTTGCCCCAACTCGGCATCCATGTCGGATTTGTGCAGCCTGTGCAGGTGATGCTTTAAGGCGGTAATGTCCTGCACAATGCCATCATGCAAATCCTTGGCAATGCGCCCCCGTTCCTTTTCTTCTGCCTCCAGCACTTTGTTCAGGGTAAGTTCGTTTTGTTCTTTCAGCAGCAGTTGCGTTTTGTGCCGGTGTTTGTTGCGAACATAAAAAATAAGGGTAAGCAGCAGCATCATTCCAAAAGCCAAAACGGTAGTATACAGGTATTTTTCCTTTTTTTCTTTTTGAATGAGCACTTGCTGGGTTTTTATCCGGGCTTCTTTCTTTTCTGTTTCGTATCGGGTGGTAATTTCCTCTACGTCTTTTATTTTTTGAATGTTGTATAGGCTGTCTTTCAGGCTGTTGGATGCGATTAAACTATGATATGCATTTTTGTAGTCGAGCAGGGCTTCGTAATTTAAGGTAATCTGCTGGTGGTTGTATTGTTGAATATCCGTAAATCCAATTTGGATGGATAAGGCATTGCTTTTTTCGAAATACCGGTTGGATACCTGGTGTTGCCCGGTATGCATGTAATATTCGCCCAAAGCGGTATAGCTTAGCATGAGCGGAAAAATATCACCCTTTTGTTCCCGAATGGACAGGGCCTGTTTGAAGTAGGTTTCTGCCAGAGCATAATTTTCCACCAAAAGTTGGTTGTAGCCGAGAAACTCCAGGGCATACCCAATACCCACCGAATCGTTACGCTGTATTTGCAATTGCAGGGACTTTTCAAAATGCGCATTGGCCGTTTCATACTCTCCACGGTCTCTGAAAATAACGCCACTTTCGTTCGTAATCCGGGCAATGCCTTCCAGGTCGTTGGCCTGTTCGTACAGGTTCAGGGCCTTGTCATAATACTCTAAAGCCCTGTTGGGTTGTTGCAATTTGCGGTACATGCGGGCAATATCGTCGTACAGCAGACCCAGCTTTCCCTGATCGCCCCCCTTCTCCAGCATGTCCAGCGCCCTGAAAAAATAAACCGAAGCACTATCAATTTGGCCTTTTTTTCCCATGGAAAGTCCAATGAGGCGGAGAAAATTGCCCATGTTGGAGGTATCGTTTTGCTGCGATGCAAGCCCGTACCCATGGCGCGCCAGTTCAATGGTTTCGTCGTAATGCGTATTGTATATGTTTTGGATGTGATGGTGCAGGGTATCCATTTTGGGGGCGTATGTTTTTTGCTTGTCTACCAGGTGTAAAATACTGTCAGCAAGGGATGTATTTTGCCCAGAAGCAAGCAGGTGGAAAATTCCCAAAACCCAAAGCACAGTGAGCCCTCTCATTTATACCATTTTATTTTTCAGGGCTACACTAATCAGTTTGCCAACCGACTTTACCTCCATTTTTTGCATCACATTGGTTTTGTGGGTTTCCACTGTACGGGCACTTAAAAATAGCTGTTCCGCAATTTCGCGGGGTGAGTACCCGTCGCAAAGCAGACTTAATATTTCTTTTTCCCGATCAGAGAGAGAGATGTGGTGGGAGCCGGGCAAGGTTGAGGTTTCCATACCACTCAGTACTTTTAGCACTTCTTTGGAGTAATATATCCCGCTGGGCGACAGCGAAACGGCCTCGTTTAACTCATCCAGGGTGCAATCCTTGCTCAGGTAGCCCGAGGCCCCTTTTTCCATGCAATCCTGAACAATGTATTTTTCATTCAGCATGGATAACATAAAGCAAGGCAGGCCGGGGTAGTGTTTTTTCAGGTGGATCAACGTTTTTCTTCCATCCCAAACCGGCATTTCCACATCCAGAAAAACCAGCCCCGGGAGGTGAGCGCCACAGGCTTCAAACAGTTCTTTCCCGTTTTTAAAAACCGTAACCTCCGCTCCTCCGGTAACTTGCTTCAATAGGTTTGCAATGCCTTGAGCAACAATGTTGTGGTCTTCTGCCAAATATATGGATAGCGTATTCATCTTAGCCAATCTCCGGGTAATCATCTCTCTTTTCTGCAAGGTGCTACGGCTAATTTAGAGCCGTTCTTAACATTGCAACTTTAAAAGTAAGCGAAAAAGCCGGAAAAGCAATTGGCTCCCACGGGAATTTTTACATCCTTCCTTACAAGGTATACCTAAATGTATCCTCACTCCTAATTTTGAGGCATTTTAAATTGGCGCGTTTTCGGATATCTGTATATGTATAAAT
>JAUIMD010000225.1 GCA_030433225.1 Bacteroidia bacterium | reverse complement strand
TGTTTGCCACATTGGTACACCCCAACTGGGCCATGTGGATTGGCTACAAATGGAGCGGCAACAGCCGCATGAAAGAATCAGATAAAAACCATGCCTATTTGGGCGAAAACAAGGAACACCTGGTGGTGTATACCAAGGAAATAATGCAGCAACATCCAGCCAATTTTTACGTGTACGGCCATCGGCACATTGTACTGGATTTAATGCTGAACCGCGACAGCAGAATTGTAATTCTGGGGGATTGGATTTCCAGCTTTTCGTACGGTGTATTAGAGAACGGACAGTTTTCGATGGAATACTTTGAAAAGGAATAAGCCTACAATAAGGGGCTGAATAAGCGGGCAAACGACTGCCCCAATTTATGGGAAAGAGGACGCCTTTTCCACTGCGCCAGTTTAATTTCTTCTGAATCTTTCAAATCCGCATGAAAAGATGCCTCCAACTGACCGGCCAGTTTTTTATTGTACATAAATGCGGTAACCTCAAAGTTGTACTCAAAACTGCGAAAATCCATGTTGGCAGTACCAACCGACGACAATTCCCCATCAATTACCAATACCTTGCTGTGAATAAACCCTTTTTGGTAGAAGTACACTTTTACGCCGGCTTCCAGCATTCCCCGCACATACGAAAGAGATGAGGCCTGCGTCATGTAAGCATCCGATTTTCCCGGCATAATAATGCGCACATCCACCCCGCTTAATGCCACCGTGGCCAGTGCCATACGAATGGTTTCGGTTGGCAGAAAATAGGGCGTAGCAATATACACCGTTTTTTTAGCCTCGGTAATGGCCATAAAAAAGGCTTGTTCCAGGGTTTTCCAATCGCCATCGGGGCTGGATGAAAGGATTTGCATGGAAATGTCTCCTGCCGGGGCATGCACCGGAAAATAGCTTTTGTCGGCTATGCGTTTACGCGACACAAAGTACCAGTCTAATATAAAAATGGATTGCAGGCTGTTTACCGCACTTCCTTCAATGCGCAGGTGGGTATCGCGCCACGTACCTCCCAGCTTGGGACTTCCGCTAATGTATCGATCCGCAATATTCAGGCCACCTGTAAACCCTACCTTCCCGTCAATTACAATTATTTTTCGGTGGTTGCGGTAATTAATTCGCGAAGTAAAAAACGGGAAACGCACCTTTAAAAAGGGGTAAATCTCTACATCGGCCTCGCGCATTTCGGTAAAAAAGGCATTGTTTAAATGCCAGCTTCCTACATCATCCACAATCACCCGCACCTTCACCCCTGCCTGCGCCTTGTCCTTTAAAATGGTGGCTACCTGCTTGCCAATGTTATCCTGATCAAAAATGTAATATTCAAAGTGGATAAACCGGGTCGCCTTTTTTAATTCTGCAATAATCGTATCAAACGTTTCCACCCCGTTATTTAAAATATTGGCCTTGTTATCGGCCGTTAAAATGGAGTGGTTGTTTTGGTAAATGAGGGATATGACTTTTTTGTAGTTCGCCACCTCATTCTCAAGGAAGAAATTGCCCGACGATTGTTTTTTTATGGCATCGTAATAGCCATTAATCATTTCTACCTGCTTGATGCTTTTTCTGCTGATTATTTTCTGTTTTCTGAGGTTCTGACCAAAAAATACATACAATATCAGGCCTACAATAGGAAACAGCACCAGCACCATAATCCAGCTTATGCTTTTAACCGGATTTCTGTTTTCCAGCATCAACATAATGGCAATGCTAATGATGGTAATCATGTACATACCATCCAGTATAAAAATGACGTAGTCAGGAATGTTAAAATGAGAGAGCATTGTTCAAGCTTGTTAGCATAAAAAAGTTTAGTAAAAACCAATTTAGCCCAAATAATTATGATAAACAAATAGGCTGGAGTTGCCTATTTGCTCCGTAACAAAGGGGTTACGCGAGAAAACGGGCCCTTTAACTCCGGAGGTAAAAAATGCCGGTCCAACAAACTTCCAGGCCTCGTCCCACAGGTTTTCATCCATAAACGATTGCAGCACTTGTGCGCCACCCTCCACAATTAAAGAAAGGATATTGCGCTGATGCAGATCGGCCATCAACTGGGGCAAAATGCCCTGCGAAAAATCGAGCTGTACATAGGTTACATTGCTACGGTTTTCTGCTTTTTTTGCTGTATATACCAGGGTTGGCTGCGTACCATCCATCACGTGCAGCGATTTGGGCAACCGCAGGTGCTGATCCAATACCAAACGCAGGGGATTACGGCCTGTCCAGTCGCGTACATTTAACGAAGGATTGTCTTTACGGGCGGTTTCCGTACCCACCAAAATGGCCGATTCTTCGGTTCGCATTTTATGCACCACTATGCGGCAGGTATCGTCTGTAATCCACGCCGCAGGTTCATCCTCTGTGCGTTGGCGATCAATAAATCCATCCTGAGTTTCGGCCCATTTAAGCACAATGTACGGCCGCTTTTTTTCGTGAAACGTAAAGAAGCGCTTATTCAGTGCGCGGCTTTCTTTTTCGAGCACTCCGCTTACTACTTCCACCCCTGCCTGTTGCAGCATTTCTATGCCCTTGCCGGATACTTTCGAGAAGGTATCCACACAACCAATTACCACTTTGGGGATTTTTTTTTGGATGATGAGCAATGAACAGGGAGGTGTTTTACCATAATGTGCACAAGGCTCCAGGTTTACGTATAGCGTAGATTCCGGCAAGAGCGATGGATCTTCCACATCGTTTACTGCATTTACCTCTGCATGCGCCTCGCCGTATTTCATGTGGTAACCTTCTCCAATTATTTTGTCACCATGCACAATCACCGAACCCACCATGGGGTTGGGGGAGGCATTTTGAATTCCTTTGGCCGCCAGTTCAAGGCAGCGTTGCATGTACATTTGGTCTTTGCGGGTGGGCGTAGCCATGTTGAACCTGTAGTTTAATTACCTTTGCAAAAATAACCAAACAAATCAATTGGTGAATACTGCCAGTACAAACACATGAACGATTTAAAAAGCACACGCACTGCCTTTATTCAGGGCCTTAAAAAAGTGGATAGCCAACAGGAGGCGGATGCAGTTTTTATGTTGGTGTGTGAACATCTTTTAGGGTTAAGCCGTGTGAATTACCTCCTCAATCAGAACCAGGAGTTGACCATAGAACAGCACCAGGCATTTGAACGAATTTTGGACCGGCTGAAAAACGGTGAACCCGTACAATATGTATTGGAAGAAGCCTGGTTTTATGACCTCAGGTTTTGGGTGACCCCTCACGTTCTAATTCCGCGGCAGGAAACGGAGGAACTGGTATACTGGATTTTGCAGGATTGGCAAAACCAAAAATCAGGAGTGAAGTTGGTGGATTTGGGCACGGGAAGTGGCTGCATCCCCATTGCCCTGCAAAAAAACTTACCGGAAGCCGAAACGTTTGCCTGCGACATTTCCTCCGAAGCCTTGCTTGTGGCGCAGGAAAACGCCCTGAAAAACGACACTTCCATACACTTTTTTAAGGCCAACCTTTTGCAACAACCTGATTTACCGCTGCCCTTGTTCGATGTAATGGTAAGCAATCCACCTTACGTTACCCACAAGGAAAAAAAGGAGATGCACACCAAAGTGCTCCACCATGAGCCGCACCTGGCACTGTTTGTTAAGGATGAAGATCCGCTGATTTTTTACCGGGCCGTTGCAAAACTGGCACAACACCACCTGGCACCCCACGGATGTTTATACCTGGAAATTAACCAATACCTGGGTGCCGAAACACAGAAAATGCTAACCGATTTGCATTTTAAAACCGAGCTGCGAAAAGACCTGAATGGCAATGACCGAATGCTTAAGGCCTGGCTGTAACGCACAGCTTCATTTAAAACGCCAGGTACCTTTCGCACTGCCACTCTTTTGTTTATTTTTGTTTTTAGTATAAAAACGGAACAGGCCTGATGCGCGAAATTTTACAATCGGACATTACATTTTTACCGGGAGTTGGTCCCAAACGCGCAGAAATTCTGGGGAAGGAAGCAAACATCAAACTTTACGAAGATTTACTATACTATTTCCCATACCGGTACGTAGACCGTTCCCGGTTTTACACCATTCGGGAATTGAACCCACAATTGCCCTACATACAGGTAAAAGGAAAATTTCGAAATTTTGAATTGCTTGGAACCGGTCGTGCAAAGCGCCTGGTTGGTACCTTTTACGATGCAAGCGGTTGGTTACAGGTGGTATGGTTTAAAGGGCATAAATACATCCAAAAATCCATTGACCCCAACGATGAATACGTGTTGTTTGGAAAACCGTCCGTTTTTAACGGAAAAATAAATGTGGTTCACCCCGATTTGGAAACCTGGACCGAAGCCCAAAAGCGCAATTTAATGGTAGGGCTACATCCTGTTTACCCCACTACAGAACGCATGAAAAACAGCTTTCTGAATTCAAAAACCATTCAAAAAATTGCGCACAATTTGTTTCAGCTTATTTCGGAAGCCCTGCCGGAAACCTTGCCGCGCTATATAATAGAGGAACATAAGCTTATGCACCTCACCGAGGCCTTACGTAACCTTCATTTTCCTGAAAATACGGAACAACTGCAAAGGGCACAATTTCGCCTGAAATTTGAGGAACTGTTTTACATCCAGTTAAATTTATTGCAATACCAAACCGTTCGTAAAGAGCGACACAACGGTTTGCACTTTCCAATTGTGGGGCATTACCTCAAC
>JAUIMD010000224.1 GCA_030433225.1 Bacteroidia bacterium | reverse complement strand
ACGCGATGGCAGATATTCGGCATGATTTGTACCGTCGAATTATCACTTTACCAATTACTTTTTTTGAAAAACATAGGGTAGGGGACTTGAATAGCCGAATTTCGTCAGATGTTACCCAGCTTCAAGACATGCTCTCTTTTTCGATGGCATGGAAAAGCAGATCGCGCTTCAAAGCGATCGTCAAAATAGGTGTGGTTATGGTAGGTAATGTACACTTCCTTTTCCAACGCTTTCACGGTATCGTCCACATACAATATGGGAGGACGTGAATTGCTGCGGTAGTTAATTTGCAAAATCCGGCCTTTTATTACAGCATTTCCATCGTTGTAATCCAGCGATTCGAAGGTTTTGAGGCTGCCTAAGTCAACCGTTGCGTTTTTTCCTACATGCACTTCTTATGTATAGGCTTTGTCCTGCTCATATTCCAAATTGGCCGGATCTTCTGAATAATAGAAGATGGTGTACTTACCTTCACGTAAAAATTTAAACTCAAAAGTACCATCGTAATTGGTCCGTATACGTTCTCCAAAATCCGAACTGTTGCCAAAAACGATGAACACTTCTTTTTCACTGGCAGGAGCTGAATCGATGGCCAGGCTGTAATCATCGTTATATTGGTAAAGCATCACACGGCCTTTTATGGTGCTGTTTCCACCAAATCCTTCTTCTTTTTTACAGGATGCAATTCCGGTTGCTACCAAAATGGCGAACGTAACGAGGAGTATGTTTTTTCTCAGGAGATTCATTTCTTTTCTACTATCAGGCTTTATCTGTTAAAATAGCTGTTTAATATTTTTTAAAACATTGATAGTTAGTAGTATATCGGGAGTGTGGTAGTTTCTTTCAATGTTTCAACATGCTTGTATCTCTTCAATATGTATACATTTCTGTATTTGTGTATACAAGTTTACAAACATAGCAAATGAAATACATTATCAGCTATTATTTACATAAAAAAAATAATGAAAACTTAATAAGGCTGTAACATCCCAATGCCGCATAAACAGAGGTGGCATCGTGTACCCTAAAGATTATCTATACACCAGCCCCTGTGCTTACTTTTTACACAGTTCGGTTTTTCAGTATTAAAGAGTGTTTTTACCCACAAATCGCCAGGTTTTATCACAGTTGATACGGAAATAATTCACCGCAATTTTTCACAAATGTTACATGCCCTCAGCAGGGGCTACTCGGTCACTTACGGGTAAAGCTTGTGTAGTCAAGTTGGTGTAAGTGTCATAAAAAGAGGTTTATAAGTGCTTTGTTGGGGTGGTTGTGAAATACAAATGAAATATATGTTTCTCCATCTTGTAATACCTATTTAGTGTTCCTGTAAAACCGCAGGGGTAAAATTGCAGCGTCAAAACATGAGTTAAAAACAAAAAATGAAGAAGTTTATTTTAATGATCGTGGTGCTGCTTGCAGGTGCGCTTGCAATAAACGCCCAAACTGTTGTAAAAGGTAACGTTAAGGAAAAAACCAGCAATGGCAATGTTCCCCTGCCTTTTGTAAACGTATTTGTTGAAGGTACTACCATTGGTGTAGCTACCGATTTTGATGGGAACTATCAGCTTACCATTCCCGATTTACGAAGCTTTACCGTGAGTTATAGCTTTATGGGTTTTAAAAAGCAATCCAAAGAAATAGAATCTACCGGAAGTGAGACCTTTAGCTTTGATATTATAATGGAAGCTGATGGGGAAACACTGGAAGAAGTGAAAGTGGCTGCCAAGATAAACCGCGAGTCGGAAACCATGTTGTTGCTAGAGCAGAAAAAAGCAAAAATAGCGGTAGAATCCATTGGCGCGCGTGAGTTGTCCATAAAAGGAGTGTCTGATGCAAGTGCCGCTGTGACCAAAGTTACTGGTATTTCAAAGCAGGATGGCAACGGTACCTTGAACGTGCGGGGCCTGGGTGACCGTTACAATACCACAACCCTGAACCGCTTGCCCTTGTCATCCAACAATTCCGAGGTAAAAAACATCGACCTTAAATTGTTTCCTACTGATGTTATCAGCCACATTAACATTGAAAAAACGTACACGGCCAACTTGTACGGCGATTTTGGTGGGGCAAATATCGACATCGTATCCAAAAAGCTTACGGGTGCTTCTTTTTTTAATGTAGGAGTAAAATCGTCCATTAACTCCAGTATAATAGGGCTGGATGATTTTTACACCAACCACGGACCTTCAAAATCGGGATTTTACAGCATCGATATGCCGGAAATAGATCCGATTGTAAATCGTGAAGTTTACAACTTCCCTAACAACTGGAATCCGATAAAAGAAAATCCGGTACCCAATATTGGTGTTGGATTTGATGGCGGGAAGGCCTTTGACCTGGGAACAGCCAAATTAAATGCCTACATCACCGGGTCGTTTGAAAACAACCGCGTTTTTACTGATAAAATACAACGCATCACCGGGGCTACCGGAACATCATTTACAGACTTAAACGGGCAACAGTTTAAATACGAAACCCAAACCAACGGAATGGTGAACCTGAACTATTCGGCAGACAAAACGCAACTGTATTTTAACAGCATTCTGCTCAACTCATCGGAGCAATCGTACGAACGGTACATTGGTAAAATGAGGGATGTGAGCCATGGCGACGATCCTGCAATGAAAACCAGGGGCGAATCCACCCGAAACCTTATTGTAACCAATCAGTTGCTGGGCGAACACAACCTGGGGAATGCGTTTAAAGCCGACTGGGGAGTAGCCTACAATTATGTATTCAATACCATTCCGGATAGAACTGAAAATACCTTTTGGACCTATAACCCGGAAGATAATACCGGAGAATTTGATACCGAAAGTACCGGACGTAACTTCAGGTATGCACAGTCGTTCGACGACAATGAGCTGGCAGCAAACTTCAACCTTAAAAAGCAGTTTGGTGTAACCGACGAAGGTTATAAATCGGAATTAACCCTTGGCTACTCCGGGAAATACAAACAGCGCAAATACGAAAGTGTACAGTTTAACCATCAGGTGAACAGCGCCGGTATTTGGGTGGATGTGGAAGATGTGGATGCCTACCTGAACGAACCCAACTATTTGGATGGTGCCTTTAAAATTATTGTGCCGTACGTTGATGGTGCCTATGGCGAAAGTTACGATGGGCTGCTAAATGTACAAAGTGGATTTTTACTGTACGAGTACAACCTGGGAAGTCGCTCGAATTTGTATGTGGGCCTGCGTGCCGAGAGTGTAAACCAGGAGCTGGATGTGCGCTCAATTCAGGTTGGAGGATCGGAAACCTATACCATTGAAGAATTTAAATTTCTGCCCAGCTTAAGTTATAAATATAGCCTTGCGGATAACCAGAACCTGCGTTTTGCCGCATCAAAAACCTATGTAATGCCACAATTGCAGGAAATGCCTCTGATGACATTTTTTGGAATTGTAGATGTAATCTGGGGAAACCCTTACCTGTATCCATCCGATGTATACAATGCGGATCTGAAATACGAATATTTTCCAAAATCAGGTGGCATGTTTAGTGTGGCTGTGTATGGAAAATACATCCTTAACCCCATGAACCGCTTTGTGGTGGCGGGTACTCAAAACGAGTATGTTAACGCCAATACCGGAGAAACTGCACACGCTTATGGTATTGAATTTGACGGTAGAAAAGACCTGTTGAATAAAGGTGGAAACAAAGTATTTGCCTCTGGTAACCTCAGTTTGATGCAAACGCAAACCGATGTAGAAAGAGAAAAGATACGTACAGAAACGGAGAATCACTTTAATATCAATTTTAAAGAAGAGAAAATCACTTCCGATTTGCAGGGAGCAGCGCCAGTGCTGGCAAACCTGTCGTTAGGATATTCGCGTCGTTTGGGTGAAGGCAATTCCATTTCAACCGTAGCGGTGTACAATTACATCTCAAAGCGCTTGTATGCAATTGGACAAAGTAGCAAGGGGTTCGAGTACGATCAGGCCATTAACACGCTGGATTTTGTAGTGAAATCAACCTTCGGAAAATTCAGCATCGATTTTTCTGCCAAAAACCTGATGAACCCGGCCTACGAAAGGGTGCAGGAAAACCGAATTGAAGAAAACATGGATCGCGTAATCCGCTCTTATAAAAAGGGAATATCATATTCCTTATCTGCGAAATATAAATTTTAATCAGAATACACATTAACAAATTAAATTTTACAAATGAAAACTAGAAAGGCTTTATTCATGTCAACCATGTTGACACTGGCAACATTATTTTTCTTCTCGTGCGAGGATGAAAAAGGTGGGGACATTACTCCAAACCCAGAGGATGATTTGGCGGGAAAATACACCGAAGATGTAACACTGGAGGCAGGAAAAACCTACAACCTGAACGGAAGTATGGTTATGATGGCGGGTGAACTGACTATTGAAGAGGGAGTAACCATTATTGCTAAAGGAAATACTACTTCTTATATTGCCGTAGCTAAAGGCGCCAAAATTTATGTGAAAGGTACTGCTGCAGCTCCTGTTGTTATGACATCAGACGTGAAAGAGCCTGGAGCCTGGGGTGGTCTGGTAATTTGTGGAGACGCTCCTGTTAACACAGGTGATGGTGGCCTTTCAGAGGTAGGTAACCTTCCTTATGGCGGAACCAATAAAGAAGACAACTCCGGTTCTATCGAATACTTACGCGTAGAATACACCGGGTATGTATTTA
>JAUIMD010000223.1 GCA_030433225.1 Bacteroidia bacterium | reverse complement strand
AATGATGGCAGATGTCGTCAAAAAAATGCGGTTTTTCAACAATATCTCTTCCCACAATATGGCGTTCATGCCGTTTTCGCTGTACGGGTTGAGAAAAACATTCCAGAACGAGGCCTCTACATTCTTAAAAACAATCATTAAAACCACTCCCAAAATGATGTATGTTACAGCGGCTCCCATACCATTTTTAATAATGGCCGACAAACCAAATCCCAGCGAACCGGCAAACAACATAAGCGGCATAAGTTGCATGACCATGCCAAAAATGTTAAACGACACAATGGCCCAGTGCAACAGCGCTGCCAGCGGAAAGAGTAAGAGCATGGTGATTACAAACACCATCAGCAGGCGAACCAGCCATACCTTAAAACGGTAATCGGGTATGCCAAAAATAATTTCCAGGGTACGGGCATCGGCATCGTTCTGAATGCCCATAAGTGTGGGGTAAATCAGCAATAAAAGGGCAGGTACGCGCAATAGGTTATACACCGCCTCCAACGAAACGCTGGTGCTGTCAAAAATATAAATGAGGGAAAACAGTACAAAAACAGCTACGGAAATAAGCAGGGCGTATAAAAATTTATTGCCAAAAATTATTTTGGTATTGTACACCGAAATGCGCCAGGTATTTTGTAGCCATATTTTTACATTCATTGCTCTAATGCACTTACAGTTTATTCCTTATGCTCCTGAAACCGGTCATCCAACCCTTTCTTTTTTCGAATCATGTACAAGTAGGCATCCTCCAGCAAGGGCATTTCATTTTCCGCTCCTGCTACCGGTGCATCCTCTGATATTACGCGCACCCGAATCCGGTTCCCGTCACGCATGTGGTGCACTACCAGCATATCTTTGGTCACCTGTTCAAACTCATCGGCATTCACAAAAAAACGCCACACATGCCCCTCGGCAAATTTGGTCATTTCGTTGGGTGACCCCTTGTAAATAACCCGTCCGGCATTTACCACCGCCATGTTGTTGCACGAGCTTGAAATGTCTTCAATAATGTGGGTGGAGAAAATGACCACGCGCTCCTGAGAAAGCTCCACCAACAGATTTCTAAACCGGATACGTTCCCGGGGGTCAAGTCCGGCCGTAGGCTCATCCACAATTAATATGCGCGGCAATACCAGTAGAATTTGTGCAATGCCGATGCGCTGCTTCATCCCTCCCGAAAACCCACCAATGCGTTTGTTCCGATTCTCATACATGTGAACAGAGTTCAGCACATAGGTTAATCGTTCTTTTCGCAGAACCGGGTCTTTCAGGCCTTTTAACATGGCTTGATAATCGAGGTATTGCCAGGCGGTCATGTTTTCGTACATGCCAAATTCCTGTGGTAAAAAGCCGATCAGGGATTGTAACTCCTCTCGCTTTTCCATGGTATCCACCCCGTTAATCCATATTTTCCCGTAGCTCTGTTCGTAAATTCCAACAATGGCACGCATCATGGTGGATTTCCCTGCACCGTTGGGGCCCAGCAATCCAAACATTCCTGTGGAGATATCCAGCGAAACGCCCTGCAACGCCTTAAAGGGTTTGCGAACGTTACCAACTACCGGCATGCGCGAAACCAGCCAAACGGCACCTCTCAACAGTCCTTTGTAGTTGGAAATGGAATCCCCTTTCCGTTTCATCAGTTCGCGGGTTTGATGGATGCCAAGTGCCACATACCACAAGATAAACAGGGTAATTACCAGCCCTAAATTTTGTAAGCGCAGGTACAAACCACCACAAAAAAGAAGGGGTGTTAGCCCGTACAATATTTTATATGCAAGGTGTGTGGCAAAGGTTTTACGCGGCAATACACCACGTAGAATCAGCAACTGAAAACCGTAAATAAGCAGGGTAAACGGAATAAGCCAAAACCCTGGTAGCAAGTACTCCCAAACAAAATAATGCAAATAAGCCCATAGCGGCAGTTGCCAGATTAACGGGCGCCACTTATTAGCCGGGTGTGCTTCTTTTCCGGCAAATTTCTCCGAAAGGTTTTTTCCGGCCACCCATTCCCGCCGGAATCTCCCGGGGCGATCGTATATTTTAACCAGGTTCCTTATTTTAATAGTGATTTCATCGGAGGCCGGAATGATACGTTCGCTGGCTTTTCTTAAGCTTTCCAACACAAAATAGGTGATGGCCGGCACACACACAATTACCAGCAAAACATCCGCAATGCGCCATAAGGTGCTTTCCACCCCTATTATGGCCCATACGGTAAGCCCCGCCATTACAGGCCACATCACCAAGTGCACGTTTATGGGTAAGCGGCGAATCCAATCCAACGCATTTTCCAGTCCGCTGTAAAAACTGGGAATAAACACCAGGGTAAGCAAGGTGCTTAGCGAAAGGCCCCCTATTACGGTAATAGCAAAAGGTGCACCAATGGCACTTACATATTCGGCTTGCCCCATGGCCAGTGGAACCATGGCCACACAAGTGGTAGTGGCGGTTATAAGAATGGGACGTAAACGCGATAGCCCGGCCATCATTAATGCCCTTGGTTTGCGGAAGCCTCGTTTGCGAAGAATGTTGGTAAAATCGATAAGAATAATGCCGTTATTTACCACTACCCCGAGCAGAATAAGAAAGCCGGTCATGGTATTGCCGTTTTGCAACGAGTTGCCCGTCATCATGAGTGCCAGAAAGGAACCGATGGCCGCCAATGGAATTGAAAAAAGCAATACAAAGGGAGTAACCAGCGATTCGAAAACTGCGGCCAAAATCATAAAAATCAGCAAGGCCGCAATGTACATAAGGGTGTAAAATTCTTCCAGTTCCGACTCCTCCTGCACCAGCTCAACGGCCACCCCTGAAGGCAGGTTATACGCATGAATCACCTCCTGAATTTGCGCCCGCGCATCCTCCAACAAAGCCTTAGACTCGTACATGCTGCTGTTGAGCCGGTAGCTGACCTCAATTTGTTTTCCCTGGTTTACGCGGTCAATCTGGCGGAGTCCGTTTTCGCGATAAATGCCCGAGAACCATTCCAGGTTAAAATCGGCTGTTCCCTCATCGTTGGCGACCTTTAAGCCTTTGAGTTCATCCAGCGATTTTCCGGCATTTCGGTTCGTCAGGGTATCGTCGCTATACTTTATAATAATTTCATATTCCTCATTGTTCTGCTTGAAGTTCACCCCCGATGCCACTTCGTTTTGGAAAGAAGCCAACTCGCTTGCCACATTGCCGCGCGAAATGTTGTAGTCGGCCATTAACCGGTTGTCGAAAGCCACATGGTATTCCGGCTGATTGTCGCGAACGCTCAGGCTCACGCGGGTTACAATGTCCTCCAGCTCTTCTTCCAGGTAATACTCCAGATCTTCAGCCACCATGGTCATCAGCTCAAAATCCTGCCCGCGCACCACAATGTATTCTTCATTTTCACCCAGGCCCAGTAAACTTTGAAATCCGGCACTTCCGGCATTCCGTCCGCCATTGCTCATGCCTCCACCCGATGTACTGGTGCTGGAAGTGGTGACAGAAATATCGGCAAAAGGGGTATCTTTTGTACGGTTTTCCAGGTCGGTCCGTATCTCTGCAATGTTGCGGCGGTTTATTTTCTGGTAATCCTCCTTCAACATCACTTTTACCGAAGCTTCTTCTTCCTCCACCTCAACAATAATGTCTTCAATTTCGGCAACGTCTTTCAGGTTTTCTTCCACCTGTTTTACAACATCGTTGGTCCGCTCCAGGGTAAAGCCGGTGGGCATTTCTACGGCCAGGTTTATCTGGTTGCTATCCACCTGGGTTTTGCTGTTAACATTCACCGATAAAACGCCGAAAATCGTGACAAAAAACAGAACAACGCCTCCAACCACAAAAGGGGCCGGGTAGCGCAAACCGGTTTTAAGCAGCAACAAATAAATACGCACCCCACGGCTGTTTAACGAAACGGAGTTAATGCTTTTGTATTTTTTATGGCCTTTGCGTGAAAAAAAGGCGTGCGTGGCCATAGGAATGAGCAACAATGCCACCACCAATGAAACCAGAAGCGTGGAAATGATGGAAACACCAATGTGCTTGCCCAGCATTTTTATGAGGTAGTTGGATGAAAAAATAAAGGGCAAAAAGATGGTAATGGTGGTAAGGGTTGCTGCCACTACCGAACGCCACACTTCGCGGGTGCCCTGCACCACGGACGTTGTATTGCTTTTGCCGGAAGCTTTCAAGCGATAAATATTTTCCAGCACCACAACGCCATTGTCTATCAGCATGCCCACGGCCAAAGCAATACCCACAAGGGTAAGGCTGTTCACCGAAATATCGTAGGCATAAAAGAAGTTGAAGGCAGAAAACACCGACACCGGAATGGCCAGTGCCACCACCGAAATTTGTGCCAGGTTCCCCAGAAAAATCCACAAAATAAAAATGGCAAGAATTCCGCCGGTTACCGCCAGGTTTACAATCTGGTCGATGTTTTCTTCCATGATTTCTGCCTGGTCGTTTTGAATCACTACCTCCACATCGTACACGCGGTTTTCTTCATTTAGCCGCTCAATAGCATCGCGCACTTTGTGTGAAAGGTCGATCATGTTTACCTGCGATTCGTTCATCACAATCATGGTAACGGCCTCTTTTCCATTTATTCTACTGATGGATTCCTCCTCTTTGGCGCCATAAAACACATCCGCCACATCTTTTAATACAGCATCGCCCACACCAAGCGGGATATTTTCCAGCTCC
>JAUIMD010000222.1 GCA_030433225.1 Bacteroidia bacterium | reverse complement strand
TACAAGGTAAGTTGCGTGGTACTCTTCCATCAAGGCATCAATTTGGGCCTCAGTTACGGCATCAATGTGTTTGAGCACATCGCCTACTCCATACCCATGCACCTGCCATCCTAAACGAATTTGAGCCTCTACCTTGTCTCCTTCTGTTACGGCTACTTCGCGCATATTGTCACCAATACGAGCCACTTTCATGCCCTGGCTATCGTACCACGCCAAAGCCACACGAGCCCATTGGCCTACTTTTTTCTGTACGGCATCGTTTTGCCAGTGCCCAACCACCACTTTACGGTTTTTGCGCAAACGGCTCACAATGTGCCCAAACTCACGTCCGCCGTGCGCCGATTGGTTCAGGTTCATGTAATCCATATCGATTTCGCTCCATGGAATATCGCGGCCAAATTGTGTGTGTAAATGCAGCAAAGGCTTGGTCAAACGGCTTAATCCGGCAATCCACATTTTTGCAGGCGAAAACGTGTGCATCCAGGTAATAATACCGATACAGTTTTTGTTTGCACTTGCTTCTATACATACCTGAGTAATTTCATCAGGCGTTTTCACTACGGGCTTAAAAATAATTTTTACTGGTATATTTCCCCATGCATTTAATCCTTCGGTAATTGCTTTAGAATCTACGTCTACTTGTTGCAATGTTTTAGGACCATAAAGATGTTGGCTTCCTGTTATAAACCAAACTTCCAATGCATTCAGCTCATCTAGCATCATAATTTAAAATTGTTTGTTTCAATAATCTAACAAATTAAATGTATTTTTTACACTTCTAAAAACATTTGCTGTTAATTTCCATTATCAACATAAACTTTTTGTGGAATAGGAATGGCAATGGATTAAAATGCCGTGTTTTTGTTACTTTTGCCCACCAAAATTTTAGAGTCAACAACATGAATAAAGTACGCGTTCGCTTTGCCCCCAGCCCTACCGGTCCATTGCACATGGGAGGGGTACGCACGGCCCTTTTTAACTATTTATTTGCTAAAAAAAACAATGGTGAATTTATTGTTCGCATTGAAGACACTGACCAAACCCGTTTCGTTCCCGGTGCTGAAGCTTACATTATGGAAGCCTTGCAGTGGTGCGGCATTACCCCGGTAGAGGGTCCCGGTATTGGTGGAGCGTACGCACCATATCGCCAAAGCGAGCGAAAAGAAATGTATCTACAATTCAGCCAACAGTTAATTGATGCCGGTTGGGCGTATTACGCCTTTGACACCCCGGAAGAACTGGACCAGAAACGTAAAGAAGCCGAGGCCAACAAGGAGGTATTTGTGTACAACCAGGCCAGCCGAAACACCTTAAATAACTCGCTTTACCTGGGAATGGAAAAAGCAGAGGCCCTTATCCAGGCAGGCACCCCATATGTGGTTCGCTTTAAAATGCCCGAAAACGAAACGGTAGAAATTACCGATTTAGTACGCGGCAAGGTAAGCTTTAAAACCAACGACCTGGACGACAAAGTTTTGTTTAAAGGCGATGGACTCCCCACCTACCACCTGGCCAATGTGGTGGATGATTACAAAATGCAGATTTCGCACGTTATTCGTGGAGAAGAATGGCTTCCCTCCCTCCCACTGCATGCCTTATTATATAAGGCTTTGGGATGGGAAAACGAAAGGCCTGAATTTGCCCATTTGCCGCTCATTTTAAAGCCGGTAGGAAAAGGGAAGCTCAGCAAGCGCGATGGCGATAAAATGGGATTTCCTGTTTTCCCTTTGCAATGGGAGGATCCCCAAACAAATACCATCTCTGCCGGTTACCGCGAAGAAGGCTATTTCCCGGATGCTTTTGTAAACATGCTGGCCTTATTGGGCTGGAATCCCGGTACCGAGCAGGAAATATTCTCGCTGGAAGAATTGGGCGAATTGTTTTCACTGGAACGTGTGGGAAAATCCGGTTCGCGTTTCGATCCGGAAAAAACCAAATGGTTCAATCATCAATATTTGATACAAAAAGAAGACGGCCAACTTGCACAGCTTTTTGCTGAGCAGGTGCTTTCTCCGAAGGGAATTGTGGCGGATTCGGCCACCGTTGAAAAAGTGGTGGGAATGGTAAAAGAACGGGTAAATTTTGTGTCGGAAATGTGGGGTCAGGCCTCCTTCTTTTTTGAGGCTCCGACGGAATACGATGCAAAAACCGCAAAAAAACGCTGGAAAGAAGATACTCCCGCCCTCATGAGCGACTTGATAAAGGTTTTGGAAGGCATCGAAGAATTTACGCCGGAAAATACGGAAGAGCTTGTAAAAAACTGGATTCAGGAACAGGAACTCAACATGGGTGCTGTAATGAATGCGTTTCGCCTGGCCATTGTGGGAGCCGGCCGCGGCCCACATATGTTCGACATTATCAGCTTAATTGGGAAGGAAGAAACTATTGCACGAATTTCCACCGCGATAGAAAAACTATAAGACACTCTAATAAAATAAGAAAGCCCGTAATTCTATGAAGAGGATTACGGGCTTTTATTTTGTATACATTGAAATGCTAAATAGCAGCCAATGCTTTTGCGTAGTCCGGATCCTGAGCAATTTCTGGTACCTGCTCGGTATACACCACTTTTCCGCTTTCATCAACCACCACCACTGCACGTGATAAAATGCTTTGCAGTGGGCCATCCACCATGGTTACGCCATAATCTTTTCCAAACTTGTCGTCTTTCAACTGACTTAAAGAAATTACACCTTCAATGCCTTCGGTTGAGCAAAAACGAGAATGTGCAAAAGGAAGGTCGCGGGAAATACACAACACAACGGTGTTTTCCAATTTAGATACCTCCTGGTTAAATTTGCGTACCGATGCTGCACACACCGATGTATCAAGACTTGGGAAGATGTTCAGGATAACTTTTTTCCCTTTATAATCCGCTAAAGAAACGTCACTTAAATCGCTTTTGGTGAGGGTAAATGCAGGAGCTGATGTTCCGACTTCGGGTAAACTTCCAATGGTATGTATTGGGTTTCCTTTTAATGTAATATTTGCCATAATTGTAGTATTGTTTATCTCTTTAACAGCCCTTTCAGCGAATTGTTTTTTGCCTTGAAATAAAAGTAAAATAACCCGGATGTGCTCCCTATTTTTCCCGAACCCTTTACGTGAAAGTTTTTTAATTTGCTGAACTTTACCGTATGGATTGGGTTTAAAAATTAAAACGTTTCCGCATGTGGTTAAATATCTTTTTGGTGGTTCTCTTTTTCTTTTTTATGGAGTTTGTGGCCTGGTTTTCACACAAATACATTATGCATGGTTTTTTATGGATTTTGCACAAAGATCACCACATACGCGATGGCCGTAAACTGGAGCACAACGATTGGTTTGCGGTTATTTTTGCCATCCCCAGTATTTATTGCATCGTAAGCGGGTCCATGGCCGGCAACGACTACCGGTTTTATATTGGCCTGGGCATTGCCTTGTACGGTTTGGCGTATTTTCTGTTTCATGATGTGTATGTGCACCAACGCGTAAAACTCTTTAAAAATTTCTCGAACCGTTACCTGCGTGCCACAGTAAAAGCACACGAAGAACATCACATTGCCGGAAACCACAAAAATTATGGCTTTTTAATTGCTCCATTCATTTATTACAAAAACGAATTTCGCAAAAAAAATGGCTAGCCTTTATTTGGTATTAAACATTGCCACCTTACTTATTCCCTTAAGTTTAAGTTTCGATAAACGGGTAAACTTCAAACAGTACTGGTCCTTTTTACTCGCAGGCATTACCTTTGGGTTGTTCATTTTTATTCCCTGGGATATCGCATTCACAAAAATTGGAATATGGGGATTCAACCCCACCTATTTAACGGGCATCTACCTTTTTCATCTCCCCATAGAAGAATGGATGTTCTTTATTACCATTCCCTATGCCTGCGTGTTTGTATATGAGGTAGTGCGCGCCTACTGGCCTCGATTCCATTTTTTATCCAGGCCCAAATGGTTGGTGGTGCCGTTAGCCTTGCTTTTATTTATGGCTGGAATTGCAAAACCCGGGTTATACACATCCATCAATTTTATTGGCTTATCCTTATTGCTATTGAGCTACATGGTGGTAGCCAAGCCTACTTTTTGGGGCTACTTTTTTATCACCTACCTGCTGATATCCCTGCCTTTTTTATTGGTGAATGGTATTTTAACGGGATCGTTTATTGCCGATGAAGTGGTGTGGTATGCGCCGGAACATAATTTGGGAATACGGATTTTTACCATTCCGGTAGAAGATTTTTTTTACAGCATGTTTTTACTGCTTACGGTATTGGTGCCGTATGAATTTTTAAAGATGCGGTTTGGCAACGCAGTGCAGCGGCCGGGTTAGGCCGTAAACTTTACATACCTTACAGGGAGGTAAGCTACCAAAAAGCCTACTGCGGCCACAGTCAGGTAAATAATGGCAAAATCACTGGCTTGCATTACAATGGGGTATCCGTCCACCACAAATCCATCGCCCATGTGGATAAATTCAAACTTAATTTGCAACATACAAAGCAATCCTCCCAAAATAAGACCAATAAGTGCACCTCCCAGCGAAATCATCCATCCTTCAAAAAGAAATATTTTACGCAGCATAGCAGCCGGAGCCCCCATGTTGCTCAGCGTTTGCATGTCTTTGCGTTTATCCAACATTAGCATGGACATGGTGCCCACAATGTTAAACGCGGCAATCAGCAGAATAAACATTAAAATGAAGT
>JAUIMD010000221.1 GCA_030433225.1 Bacteroidia bacterium | reverse complement strand
CGAAAGGCCGGTTTGTATGTTTCGGCGTTCAAATTGCTGAATTCCATCCACGTCGCCGGTATACACTTCCACAAAGGCAGAATCGCCTTCAAACTGCACCACACTTTCATCAATAACCATTACCCCTTCTTTTTTCTCCAGCACAATGTCGGCATTGGCACTGTAACCTGAACGTATAAACTTGCCATCCTGCAGGTTAACATTGGCTTTTATTTCAAACTGTATGGCTCCGTTTTCTTCTACACCCTTTGGAGAAATGTACTCCAATTTGGCATCAAATTTATCGGATTCGATGGCACCAATGGTTAGTACCAGGGGCATGCCAATGCTTATTTTTCCAACTTCGGTTTCGTCAATCTTTCCTTCAAAAATCATATCGCTCATGTCGGCAACGGTGGCAATGGTGGTTCCATCGTTAAAATTGTTGCTCATAATCACCGAGTTGCCTTCTTTAATGGGTACGGCCAAAACCATGCCGGTAATGGTGGAGCGGATTAAGGTGTTGGTAGCCGTTTTTGATTTACTGGTTACCCCTTCTTTAATCAATTGCAGGTTGTTTTCTGCCGCTTCCAGTTCTTGTTTGGAGGAGAGGTAGGAAATTTCTGTTTTTTGAAATTCACTTTTTGTAAGTACCTCTTTGTCGTACAAACCTTTTTGGCGGTCGTAATCCATTTGGGCATCTTTCAGGTTAATTTTTGCCTGCTCAACGCGCGACTCGGCCTGGTTAAGCGTAACCATATCCGGAATAATGCGCACTTTGGCCAATACCTGGTCTACTTCTACTTTGTCGCCGGGTTCCACATAAATTTCGGCTACAATGCCATTTATTTGTGGCTTAATCTCTATTTCCTTACGCGGCACTACGCTCCCGGTGGCCACCGTTTTACTTACAATTTCGTCCATACCGGGCGTTTTAATTACGTATTCAACAGGTGGTTTCTGCGATTTCTGATACAGAAAGTAGAAGGTGCCCACAACCAGCCCAATTACGATAACCCAGATTACTATGCGAAAAAACTTTTTCATTGTTTGTGGAATTTATGTGTTGTTAATTTTAATTTTATTCGTGTCGTAAGGCATCAATGGTTTTAATGCTTATGGCTCTGCGTGCCGGTAGTACGCCCGCCAGCGCTCCAATAATCACTAAAAATATAAGTGCCGTAAATGCCATGCCTACACTTATGGTAGGATCCGAAAAAATGATGCTGTTTTCGGGGTTGGCCTCTTTGGCTTGGATCACCATTACGTTGATGAGCTCCAGCCCGATTAACCCAATGAGCATACCGGCGTACCCGGCCAAAGTGGTTAACACTACCGATTCGGTTACAATTTGGCGGATAATGTTTTTAGGAGTAGCCCCAATTGCCCGCTGTATGCCAATTTCGTGCGTGCGTTCTTTAATAATAATCAACATGATGTTGCTTACGCCAAGTGCTCCAAAAAACAGGGTGAGTAAGCTAACAATCCAGGTTAACACATCAATACCACCAAAAAGGGCATTCATGGACTTAAACATGTTTTCTACGTTAAAATGGCCCACTGCTTCTGTATCTTCCGGTGCTATGCTGTGCCGCACTTTCAGTTCCGAAATAATTTCTTCTTCCAACTTGCTAACGCTTACGCCCGGTTTTGCAGTAACACTAAAAAAGTGAACCGTGTTGCCGTAGTTATACGTTTGTTGCAGGGTGGTAAAAGGCATAAAAATGGTTTCCTCCTTTTCTCCGCCAAAACTCATATCCGTTTCGGGTTTAAAAACACCCACCACTTTAAAGTATACGCCATTTACTTTTAAATATTTTCCAATAGGGTCTTCGTCTTTTTCAAACATTACCTCGTACACCCGTTCGCCTATGATACAGTTTTTACGTTTTAATTTGATATCCAAATCGTTAATAAACCGGCCGTAAATCATGGTAAACGGGTCAATTTTTCGGTAGGATGGGTAGTCGCCTTTAATGTAAAAAGAACCTGATTTTTCATCGCGAATGGTATTGTCGGTATTGTTTTGACGCCATCCTTGTAAACGAGGCGCCAGGTATTGAATATCGGGTACATTTTTTTTGAGGTACTCCATATCTTCGTTGGTAAGGTCCCAAATGCGCCCGCGCTTAAAGCCTTTGTAGGGTTCGCCGGTTTTTTGGGTCCATACAAAGGCACTGTTGGTGGCAAACGTGCCAAAGCCCTCGGTGGCACCATTTTTAAGGCCTTTACCGGCGCCCGACATGCCTATGAGCATGATAACCCCCCAGCCCACACCTACGCTGGTTAGCAAGGTGCGCAGCGGGTTCTTTATCAGGGTACTGAAAACCTCGTGCCAAAAATCAGAATCAAAAAGTGCTTTCATGTTTATGAGCGTTTCGGGTCAATAGTTATTCGTCGCGCAGGGCAATTACGGGTTTTACCTTTCCGGCTTTTAAGGCAGGAATTAATCCGGCTATGGCACCTGCCATTACCAAAATGGCGGTGGCCATAACGGCAACTCCCATGTTAATGCCGGGGTCACGAAACATTACGGGGGCATCCGGCGGACTGTTGGCAATAATCATTTCCATAATGGCATCGGCACCAGTAAGCAAGCCAATGCCCACCACAATGCCCATGTAACCGGCAGCAGTAGTTATAATAACGGCTTCCACCACTACCATCATTACAATGTTCATGGGGGTGGCCCCAAGTGCTTTACGTATCCCAAATTCTTTGGTGCGGTCTTTTACAGTAATCAGCATAATGTTGCTAATGCCTATAATGCCGGCAAAAACGGTAAACAGTCCAAAAAATCCAACCGTATATGTGATGGCGTTAAAAATGCCAAGGGTTTTGGTGTAGTCTTCTAAGCGGTTGCTGATGTGCAGCGCCTTTTTATCTTCGGGGTCAAATACTTTTCTTCGCGACATGTAATTGCGCAGGTTGGTTTCCAGCACTTTGGCATCCAGCACCGAGGTGGTTCCTGTACCAATGGCAATGTTGTGCACATCCTGCCCTCCGTTAAATATTTTTTGTGCGGTTGTTCTGGGAATGTATACGCGTCGGTTTTCCCGTTCATTGTCTTCCTTGTAGGTGCCCACTACCCGAAACATTACGTTGTTAATTTTAATGTATTCGCCAATGGGTTCCTGTTCCTTAAAAAGTTTATCCACCACGCCCTGTCCTAAAACAGCCACTTTGCGGTTGTCCTGTATATCAATGTCGTTAATAAAGCGGCCGGTAATAACATTGGAGTTTTCAATGATTTCAAAATCAGGGTCGCAAGCATTAATTTCGTAAGAGCTAAATTCGTTTTTATAGCTGATGGAGATGTTATCGTAGGGCAGCCAGAAACGGCCGGAAATCAGCTCCACTCCTTCAAAATTGTTGGCAATGTATTCCAGGTCATAATTGTCGAATCGAATTCTTCTGCCGGGTTTGGTACCTTTCCACGCTTTGGATGTGGTTCCCTGGTGGAGCCAGATGGTGTTGGTAGCGTCCGACGAAAAATTCTTTTTCATGGCATTGCTGAGGCCGTTGCCTATTCCAATTAAAAAAATAAAGATTAAAATGCCCCAAAACACACTTAATGAAGTGAGGAGTGTGCGCATTTTATTTTTTTTGATGGTACTGCTTATTTCGCTCCAAAAATTACTGTCGAACATGCTAAAGAAATTGAAGGTGAACGATTGCTTTATAGGGTTTGTGCCATTACCATTTCCGGAAACTCTTCCTTCTCAATAATTCCGTCTTTAAGGCGGATAATGCGTTTGGTCATAAGGGAAATGTCGTTTTCGTGGGTTACAATGATGACGGTTTTTCCATCTTTATTGATTTCCTGCAGCAGGTGCATTACTTCGTACGAAGTGGCGGTATCCAGCGCACCGGTTGGTTCGTCGGCCAAAATAATTTCGGGGTTGGAAATGAGCGCCCGGGCTATGGCTATGCGTTGTTTCTGTCCCCCCGACATTTCGCTGGGCAAGTGTTCTTTCCAGTTCAGCAGCCCTACTTTTTCCAGGTATTCTTCAGCTATCAGGTTTCTTTTTTTGCGATTAACTCCCTGGTAATAAAGGGGGAGGGCCACATTTTCAAGCGCGTTTTTAAACGGGATGAGGTTAAAGGATTGAAACACAAACCCAATAAGGCGGTTGCGGTATTGGGCGGCTTTGGTTTCGCTCATGTTTTTAATCAACTCCTTGTTGAGGTGGTACGAGCCGGAGTCGTAATTGTCCAAAATACCGATAATGTTCAGCAAGGTGGATTTTCCCGAACCCGACGAACCCATAATGGAAACCAGTTCTCCTTCGGCTATTTCAAGGTTTATGCCCTTAAGTACATGCAGCTTATTTGCTCCGGTAATGTACGATTTGTGCAGGTTTTTGATGTTTAGCATAGATGAATTGTATAAAACATAAGACGAACTAAATGACAGAAAGTTACAACAACTCCGTTAAACTTTTTGGTAAAATTATGCCGGTTACCGTCTTTTGGCAATTAAAAATCAGTTAATGCCTGCTTTTTGTCGGTAAGTGGTGCATTTTGGTCATGGAGTGTTTAAACCCCCCGGCGTTGCGTAGCGTAAATGTCGGTAAACAACTGCCCTGTAAAGCGGGGTAAAATTGTTATTTTTGGTAGCAAATTCGTAGAATATGAAAACAATGCATCGGTATTTTGTGGAGCTGGCCTATAATGGTGCTTCCTTTAACGGGTGGCAGGTTCAGCCCAATGCCAGCAGTATACAG
>JAUIMD010000220.1 GCA_030433225.1 Bacteroidia bacterium | reverse complement strand
TAAAATGCTTGCCTGTGACCATTCCAATGTTCGTCCGGATGTGTTACTGCTTGGCAAAGCTTTGTCCGGCGGCGTATATCCCGTTTCCGCCGTTTTGGCCGATGATGCGGTTATGCTGGTAATTCAACCCGGTGAGCACGGTTCCACCTATGGCGGAAACCCGGTAGCAGCCGCAGTTTCTGTGGCCGCCCTTGAAGTATTGCAAAAGGAACACCTGGCCGAAAACGCTGAAAGGATGGGGCAACTGTTTCGGAATGAATTGGCAAAGATTTCGGTCAATTGCCTTGCAGCTATACGGGGGAAAGGCCTGCTGAATGCAATAGACATTACCCCCAGCAGCACCATAAATGCCTGGAAAGTATGCCTGAAATTACGGGACCATGGTTTGTTGGCAAAACCCACCCATGAGCACATTATACGGTTTGCTCCCCCTCTGGTTATTACGGAAAAACAAATTTTAGAAGCCGTTTCCATCATTCGCGATGCCCTAACCGAATTGGAAGCCGGCCGGTAAAAACAAAAAATACCGATGAGTTGACCTCACCGGTATTTTTGTTGCACACAGGCAGATGTGCCGTAATCTAAGCCCTTCCCATTGGAAAAGAATCCAGATTAATATTTTTTCTTCAGTATAGTTTCGGTGTAGATATCACCATTATCGTGATCGGTCACCTTAACAATGTACAGCCCGTTTTCGTAATGTCCAATGCCCACCGCATGGGTTTTAATGTCAACTACCTCAGCCTGGTACATCAGTTGCCCTTTGGTATTGTACATTACCACCGTGTAATTTCCGGCATCGGGAAAATCGATGTTGATAAAGTTTGCGGCAGGGTTTGGCCAGGTACTGATTTCGGCCAGGTTGCTTTCTTTCAGGTACGGACGTTTTTTGCTCTCATCGGTGGCGCTTCCCAGCAACGACTCCACCTCTGAGGTTTCCAGGGTACGGTTGTACAAACGTACATCGTCAATTGCTCCTTTAAAAAAGTCCTCGTTTCCATGGTCAGCATCATGCCCGTTCCCTATACGCAATGCATCCAGGTTATCAATAGCTGCAAAAAAGTGGGTAGATGTTGCAGTACCTGCTGTAAAGTACACTTCGGCAGGTAAGCCGTCAATGTAAATCTTACAGCCATCGGCACCCATATTAATAACAGCTAAATGCCATTGTCCGTCGCTTAAGTTGTCATCCTGCGTAGAAACACGCAACAGCAGTTCCTCTTCGTTGCGAACGGTAACATTCAACTGTCCTCCAACGATGTCCACCATTACATCACTTGCCTCAGCACTTTTGTCCGAAGCGCTAAACAATCGTCCGGCATTGTTAATGGTCGTATTAAACCACAGACTGATGGAACCGGTATCCAATTGCTGCACTGCTTCAACATGTGGATCGAGGTTAACAAAGCCTCTTCCATTAAAAGAGATAGCTCCATCTACTTTACCGTCTTCCTGCCATTTTTCGTTGTAAACGTCTCCGTCCAGGTTGTTTCCGGAAGCATCACTGGCAATCCCGCCTGCTTTTTCATCCAGTTTCCAGTGTCCTACCAACCCTTCCTGTAACGATTCTGCCAGCTTGTAGCTTACTACCGAAATGGATACGGTGGCCTCCTGTGAATCTTCGGATCCGTCATTTACCATAAAGGTAAAGTAATCATCTCCCACATAGCCTTCTGCCGGGGTGTAGGTTACATTTGGCGCATCTCCGCTTAATTCACCGTGTATGGGATATTCCATAATGGAGTAGGTAAGCTCATCGTCATTAAAATCACTGGCTTCCAGGGCTATTTTTACTTTGTAATTTTCAACCACCTGAACATTTTGTGGAAGGGCAACCGGTGCGGCATTTTGCGGACGATTGGCCATTACAAAATCATATTGTTCTTTAATTTCTTCCGGCGTAAGTGCCAGGTTGTAAATCTTCACTTCATCCTGCAGCCCTGCAAAGAAATCTTCGTTGCCATTATTCTTGTCCTGTCCGTTACCAATACGCAGCACATTAAGGTTGCTTACCGATGAAAAGAATTCGTTGCCGGAAGCGGTTCCAACAATATAACTCACCTTAATGGCCTCTCCATCCACATAAATTTGGTTGGATGCTTTACCAATGTTAATCACTACGTTGTGCCATTTTTCATCATTGTAGGTATTGAATTGTGAGCGAACCACCAGTTTGGCCACGTTGTTGTCGCGAACTGCATAATTGAGGAATCCATCCTTACAATTCACCACCAGGTCACTTGAAAAATCGTTGCTGTTGGTAGCACTAAATAAACGGCCTGCATCGGTTGCACTGGTTTTGAACCAAATGGAAATAGCTCCTTCGCTAAGACCTGCGAACGCATGTACATGAGCATCCAGGTTTACATACGAAGCGCCATCAAATTCCATGGCACTGTTCACCTGACCAAGTTCTTTGCGAATTCCGTTTATCATTTCGCCATCGTATCCATTTCCGGTATTGTCCAAAACAGTAGAACCAGCTGCTTCGTCAAAGCTCCAGTGGGCAATCAATTCGCTGGTTAACTCAGGCTCTTCTACCGGTACAGCCACATGTAGATTAATGGTGGCAATATTCGAGCTGTCTTTTCCATCGCTAACCATAAAACGGATTGAATCTGCTCCGGTATACCCGCTTATTGGGGTATAGGTAAGGGTTGGCAAAGTGCCATCCAGCGTACCATGCGCCGGTGTTTCCAATAAAATAAACGTAAGCGGATCGGCATCGGCATCGGTACCGGTCAGGTTTACTTTTACAGAGGTATTGTAAGCCGCCTCAACGGATGCATTGAAGGCAACCGGTGTGGTATTTACAAGCTCTCCCTTAGGGTCAGGTTCTTCATCCTTAACGGTAAGCACCACCATCGCCTGGTTCGACACGAGTTCTCCATCTGTGGCCACAAAGGTGAACGTATCACGACCAGAAAAATCCGCATTTGGCGTGTAGGTCAAATCCGCATTGGATCCTGATAATGTACCATTTTTAGGAGCATCCACTACTTCAAAGTCCAGTACATCTCCATCGGCATCACTTGCGGCTAATGTGATGGAAAGGGCCTCTTCAAAAGGTGTGGTAAATGTGTTCCCTAAGGCAACCGGTGCGGTATTGGGTTGTAACACCTCCAGTTGAATTGCAAACGGACTGCTTGTTCCGGCAGCGTTTTCAACCGTTAAGCTAACATTGTATGTTCCGGCTACGTCAAAAGTATGGGTTGGATGCATGGCTTCGGAAGTGTTACCGTCGCCAAAATTCCAGCTATAACCTTCTGCATTTTCCGATTCGTTCGTGAATTCCACTTCGTCTCCTGCCCACACCTCAGTGCTAAGGGTTGAGAATTTTGCCACAGCCGGTTTGGTGGAAACAGTTATATCTTTGGTAAAGGCTTCCGATGCGCCTGCACGGTTGCGGGCAACTAAAGTAACCGAGTACACTCCTGCGGCCCCATAGGTATGGATTGGGTTGATTTCTTCTGAACTTGATCCATCGCCGAATGACCATTGATACGTATCTGCCAACAACGATGTATTGCTAAACGTTACCGCTTCGCCTTCCATTATTTCCGTAGCGCTAACCGTAAATTGAGCAGTAGCGGGTTCAACCACCACGCGTACCTGTGCAGTATGAAAAGCCGTACCTGCTTTTCCTGTAGCCATAAGTTCTACGGTATAATCTCCGCTGGTAAGGTAGGTATGCACCGGATTCACTTCGGTCGAACGATTCCCGTCACCAAAATTCCAGGCGTACGTGTCTGCATGCAAAGAGGCATTGGCAAAGGCAATTTCCTGTCCTTCATACACTTCAGTTTTACTTGGACTGAAATTCGCCTGAACCGGCTCAAGATTCACATGTATGCGTTTGCTTACGATAGAATCTGTTTCTTTGTTTATGGCCGTTAGGGTAACGGTATATTCTCCGGTTTTGGTGTACACATGTACCGGATCAATCTCGTCTGATGTATTTCCATCGCCAAAATTCCAGGAGAACGAAGTGGCTTCTTCAGAAGCATTGGTGAATTTCAACTCCTCCCCGGTAACAATGTCGGACGTTTTGTTTACACTAAATGCGGCTACCGCCTGTACCGGCAGTGGAAGGGGTTCGGGATCCACCACCTCATCCTCGTTCACGATTACCGAAGAAGTTTTAGTGGCATTTCCTGATTTTCCGGTTGCGGTTAATTTAACCGAGTACACTCCTTTGGAGGTATAAATATGACGTGCATTTACAGCTGTTGATGTTTGCCCATCGCCAAACTCCCACAGGTAGCTATCTGCGGCATGCGAGGCATTGGCAAACCGTACTTCTTTATTTACCAGAACTTCCGCATTTTCAACTGAAAAATCAGCTTTTACAGGCTCAACAGTTACCGCCACATTGCTGGTAGCTTTGGAAGTACCCGCGGCTCCGGTCGCGATAAGGGTTACGGTATACGTGCCTAACTGGCTATAGCTGTGGGTTGGGTTTTTAGCGGTAGATGAGTTGCCGTCACCGAAACTCCACACATATGAATCGGCATTTGCAGAAGTGTTGGTAAACACAAGACTTTCACCAGTTACTACATTGCTGGTTTTTACCGAAAATTGAGCAGATACCGGCTGTAACGTTACCGCCACATTGCTGGTAACTTTGGAAGTGCCTGCTGCTCCGGTCGCGGTAAGGGTTACGGTATATGTGCCTAACTGGCTATAGCTATGGGTTGGGTTTTTAGCGGTGGATG
>JAUIMD010000219.1 GCA_030433225.1 Bacteroidia bacterium | reverse complement strand
ATCAAGGTAAGTAAAACATGAGTTTGTTTGTTTTATACTAATGTCCCACATGCTAATAATACCGAGCCTATTGTTTATGATTGAAAAAGGTCATTTGCAAAACAAATGACCTTTTTCAATTTACTGTTTTTAGTAATTGTACTATTAGTAGAACGATTTAAAACCGATAAGTTTACGAACGTCTTCCAATGTTTTTGCGGCACTTTCACGTGCCTTATCAGCACCCGCTTTGGCAACCCGTGCAAGGTAATCGGTATCGTTGTAGATGTCGTTTATTTTTTCGCGGATAGGCGCAATAAACCCGATAATATCCTCAGCCAGTTGCTTTTTCATATCGCCATAACGAATTTCGCATGTATTGTACAACCCGTTAAAATGCTCAACCGTATCGGGAGTTGAAACGATGTTCATCAGGGTAAACAGGTTTTGAATGGCTTCCGGTTTTTCCTGGTTCGGAACCGTGGGTCCGGAATCAGAAACTGCCTTCATCACTTTTTTACGAATCACCTTGTCTTCATCGCACAGGAAAATGCCGTTTCCTTCTGATTTACCCATTTTACCGCTGCCGTCTAATCCTGGTACTTTCACCAGCCCCGACTGATCAAAGGTAAAGGGCTCGGGAATGGGGAAAAACTCTTCTCCATACATGTTGTTAAAGCGCTTGGCAAATTTGCGCGCCATTTCCAGGTTTTGCTCCTGGTCTTTTCCAACGGGCACTTTATTGGCTTTATGAATAATAATATCCGCCGCCATTAAAACGGGGTAAGTTAATAGTCCGGCGTTTACATTGTTGGGTTGCTGCCGTGCTTTGTCCTTAAAGCTGGTAGTACGTTCCAATTCGCCCAAATAGGCGTTCATGGCCAAAAGCAGGTACAGCTCCGAAATTTCTTTTACATCGCTTTGTACAAAAATTGTGGCCTTTTCGGGGTCAATTCCGCACGCCAGGTATTCTGCCAAAACCGTGCGTACATTTTGGTGGATGGAACCCGGTTTTGGATGTGTAGTTAGTGAATGCCAGTCGGCAATAAAAAAATAGCAGTTATACGTTTCCTGCATTTTGATAAAATTTCTGACTGCCCCAAAGTAGTTTCCAAGGTGCAGATTACCGGTTGGTCTTATTCCACTTACAACTGTTTCCATTTACGATTTTTTTTAGCGTTGCAAAACTAACATAAATTAAGAAACATCGAAAAGTATTAAGCAGCGAGTACGTTGTCGGGTAGTAGTTTTGAGGGATTATCGAATAGTTAGTTATGGCATTCTGTTATAGGTATAATGTAAAAAGGTTTTGAGGCTACCTTTACAAATTGTACAGAACCGGTTTTTGGAGTTCCTTCCATTCTTCATATTGCAACAGCACACTTTTAAGGTCTTTAAACGAAACATCGTCAGGCAATTGATCCAAAAAATTACCGTCGATTTCATACCGTGCCAAAAGCTGCAGTAGTTCTTTACAATCGTTCGTTTTTACTGCCTTGCTTAGCCCTTGCTTTTTATTGAATAAATAGTATTCGTAATACACCGAAGCTTGTCGGTTCATGGCGGGCGATTGAGGATGCACCCCGGAATTTCTTCGAATGATATCCTTGTATAATGCGACCTCACCTTCAAACATAAGGCACAAAAAACGATTGCGTGTCTGATCTTTCCCTACAAAAGTATTCGAATGCAAAGTAAACTGTCGGAATTGGTATGCAACACCCTGGAAGTTAAACCCAAATTCCCGTATTTCATCCACCTTGTACGTTTTAAAGCGCGACCCGTTCTGTTCCTTAAAAGTTACCATGTAGTGAAACGGCTCCAGCTCCACCCCATTCAGCACGATACCTTGATTCATCAAATTTACCTGAGAAACTTTGACCAGTCCGCAAATACTGTCTCCATTTGGATACACTACGTACCCTTCTGCTTTTTTGGCCTCGGCCAGCGTTGTGGAACCCCATAACATGAACAACGTAATCCATATACGGAAAAGAAAGGAGCGGGACATATAATTTTGCATTCGCTAAATATTTTATCACAAAGTTTACGAAGGTACAGGAAAGAAACGAACAAGGTTACCAATGTGCACAATAACCTGCCAAATTGTGCATTAATCCGTGACTTTGGGTAAACAAATGACCTTACAATTCGTTTAAATGGCAGATTATGAATTTTCATTTCCATTGAGAATAAACCATTAAACAAAGCAAGTATGAACAGTAGTGAACATACCATTACTCCAAACGAAAAACCGTATACCGACCTTACTTTTTTATTGCAATGCCTTAAGGAGGTTTTAATAGAAAATAACGAAGAAGAACTAACCCCTTTTATACCCTGGCTGCAAAACGACCATCCCGCCATTACGAAAGAAAACATGCAACGGGTGCTGCGGCTGTACAGCATTTGCTTTCAGCTGCTAAACCTCGCCGAAGTTAACGGTGCCGTGCAAGACCGCCGTATAAAGGCTGAAAAAAGCGGCCTGGAAAGCATTAACGGCTTGTGGGGCAATGTGCTGGATTCGCTTAAAAAAGAGAACGTTAGCGAAGAACTGATTATAGAATCGTTTCAGGATGTAGTGGTGGAACCCGTATTAACGGCTCACCCCACAGAGGCCAAACGCCCGGTTGTTTTGGTGCTGTACCGCGAACTTTACCTGCTGCTGGTGAAACGCGAAAGCGGTAATTACAACAGTTATGAGCAATCGGAAATTACATTTGAGATAAAACAGATTTTGCACAAACTGTGGTTTATTGGTGAAATTTTTATTGAGAAACCGGCGGTGGAATCAGAGCTGGAAAACATTCTGCATTATTTTTATAAGGTCTTTCCCAGCGTTTTAAATTACCTGGATTACAAGTTAAAGGAAGCCTGGACACAAGTGGGCTACGATGTAAATTACCTGAATTCGCACACCGTTTTTCCACGTGTTAGTTTTGGAAACTGGGTGGGTGGAGATCGGGATGGACACCCCCTGGTAACGTCTTCCATTACCGCACATACTTTAAAAACTTTTCGTTTGCATGCCTTAAAGCTGGTGAACAACCTTTTAAGCGAACTCTCCGATTCGTTGAGTATATTTTGCGACGACCAGGAATTGCCTACCTACTTCACACAACGTATTCTGCAGCTTGAAGAAGAGCTGAACGTGTCGTTGGCTGAGTTTAACAAGGAGCCGTTTAAAAAATACATTGAGCTGCTGCGCCATAAGTTACCCATCCACGAAAGCGACGATAAAAATATTGAATTGAAGGATACTCCTTTCTCGTATAAAAACTCGCACGAACTGGAAGATGATTTGCTACTGGTTGGCAAAGTGTTAAAACAATACGGTGCTCAATCGTTGGTGGATATGGACCTGCAAAATGTGTTACGCCACCTGCAGGTATTCGGTTTTCACCTTGCCCACCTTGATATACGGCAAAACAGCAAGCATTACAGCGATGTGTTGATGGACATTATTAACATTAGCTTGCCGGCTACCTACAACACCATTAAAAAGGACCGTGCGGCATTTGAAAAATTTTTGGTGTCGGAACTCAGTTCCAACCGTCCGTTTTTAAACACCTACCACCAGCCGGGGTCAGAAAAAACGCAGGAAACTATTGCCACTTTCAGGGCCGTTTCCAAGCATTTAAAAAACTACTCGGATCGTGCCATTGGCGGGCTGATTGTAAGCATGACACAAAACGCGCATGATTTATTTACCGTGTACCTGTTTATGCGTGAAGCCGGCCTTACCCGTACACGCGAAAACGGATTGGCATGCTCACTTCATGTAATCCCATTGTTTGAAACCATTGAGGATTTGATTCATGCCCCGGAAATTTTAGATGCGTATTTAAGTCAGCCCATCGTAAAAAACAGCCTTGAGCTACAAAAGGAGAAAAGAAAATACAACCACCTGATTCAGGAAGTGATGGTGGGATACAGCGACAGCAATAAAGATGGTGGCATTATGGCCAGCGCATGGCACCTGTATTATGCCCAGATTCAGTTAACCGAGGTGGCTAAAAAACACGGGGTAAGTTTGCGGTTTTTCCACGGCAAGGGAGGAACCATCAGTCGCGGTGCAGGCCCTACACACTGGTTTTTAAAAGCCCTTCCCCCCTATAGTTTACAAGGACAAATCAGAATTACTGAACAAGGCGAAACCATTGAACGCAAATATGCCAATAAAGTAAATGCGGCCTATAACCTTGAGTTGTTGATTGCCGGTGTTTCGCACCAGATTATAAAAAACAAACAACAGCAAAATATCGATAACAGCCCCATTAAAGAGCTGTTTTCGCACCTGGCCTCCGAAAGCTTTAAAACCTTCAAAGCGTTAACCACCCATCCATCTTTTATTCGGTTTTACGAACAGGCCACCCCAATTGATGCCATCGAATCCAGTAAAATTGGTTCAAGACCTGCCAGACGTTCAGGGAAACGTACCCTGGCCGATTTGCGCGCCATTCCGTGGGTATTTAGCTGGACTCAATCGCGCATGCAAATTTCGAGCTGGTACGGCATTGGTACTACCCTGCAAAAAATGAAAACCGATACACCCGACAAATTTCAGGAATTGAAAAAATACCTGAAATCAGACAATTTTGTACGATACGTAATGACCAATGTAGACACCAGCTTAGCAGCCACCGACGAAAAAGTTATGGCCCTATATGCTGATTTGGTGGAAGATGAAAAGGTAAAAAATACCATTTTCGGGATGCTTAAAAATGAGTTTTTACTTACCCGGAAAATG
>JAUIMD010000218.1 GCA_030433225.1 Bacteroidia bacterium | reverse complement strand
AAAACCAAAGGAACCATACGCATCAACATTTTGCCTAAATCCATCCGGGTACTTTCGGTATAATTCGGCAGCATTGGTATATTTGGGGCTTGGACGTATGCCGGCTTTTTGTTTCAGGCTGCCATTTCCCTTCGCTCCGTTGCCGTTTTAGGCAAAATACACCATGTGGTTGTATACCACCTAACCCAGGTGGGAGAGGGATGTAGAGCCGCCAAAGGGCATGGCACAAAACTACTGCTTGTATGAAGTATATTTTTCCCCTACTGTTTGTTTGTTTTTTGGGATGGAAAGCGACACCGGCATCGGCGACTGAAACGGCATCCACCGACACCTTAAAAATTGGATATTACGATTCTCCGCCGTTTGTTTTCACCTCCCCTACCGGCCAGTTAACAGGCATCAGCATTTGGCTGTGGGATGCCATAACCGAAGAAATTTCGGTGCCTTACTCCATGACGTATTTACCCTTAACCGACATAATGGAAGCCCTGGAAAGCGGTGAAATTGATATGTGTCTGAACCCGTTAACTGTTACCAGTGAGCGCCTGAAACAGGTCAGCTTTTCCTACCCGTTTTATGTAAGCAATTCATCTGCTGCGGTAAAACAAGTGACAGGGTTTGCAAAAGGGATGGCATTTATTACATCGTTTTTCTCCATCAACTTTTTCAGTGCGGTGTTTGCCCTGTTTTTCATCATTCTTATTTTTGGAGCCCTGGTATGGATTTTTGAGCGCAAACACAATCCCGAGCAGTTCTCGCCACGCCCGCACGGGCTCATGAGTGGCATCTGGTGGTCGGCTGTTACCATGACCACCGTTGGGTATGGCGATAAATCTCCGCAAACATTTTGGGGGCGTACCATTGCACTCATCTGGATGTTTACTGCCGTTATAATTCTATCGAGCTTTACGGCAAGTATTGCCTCCTCACTCACCGTCAATCATTTGCAATGGGATCAAAACTCGGTATTGGATTTTAAAGATTCGCCGGTTGGAGTTATTGACGGCTCTGCCACCGAAAGCTGGCTGCGCAAGCGTTTTTATACCAAAGTTGAAGTTTATTCCACCATACCCGAAGGCCTGGAGGCGCTAAAAAACAATTCGATACGCGCCTTTATGCACGATGAACCCATTTTACGGTTTTACATGAAACAGACCCAACACGAAGACGACTTTGAGGTAATTAGTGCAAAATTTAACCTGCAATTTTATTCGTTTGGATTTTCAACGAAATTGCATGAACATACCCGAAAGAAAATTGTACTAACCTTGTCGCAAATTACCGAAAGTGCCGACTGGGAAATGCTACTTTCGGAATATAACCTAACTTTGCAATAAACTTGGTACGCATGGATTTGAAATTACAAAAGGCCCTGACCCGAATTGATCAGAAAAACAGTGAAGACCCAAAAACCATCCTCGTGGATGGAAAGGAAGTGGCCGGTGAAGTATTGTACGCCCAACGCATGACTCATTGGCTGTTTCAGCTGAACCCAAATCCATCGGATGCCTTGCAAATTGCGGCCCGTGCCAACCACATTGGGCGCTGGGAAAGCCCTCGCAGCAGTTATGAAGCCAACCGGCAGGGATACCTCAACTGGCGCGAGGACCTAATTCATCATCATCAGAAACTGGTAATGGGAATTCTTGAGGAGGTGGGTTACGAGATGCCTTTTATTGAAAGGGTAGTGCAGATTATGAGTAAAAAAAGGCTTAAAAAGGATGCCGAAATACAAATGTATGAAGATGCCATTTGCCTTGTATTTTTGGAGTATTACCTGGGAGACTTTTATGCAGACAAAGAAGTGGATGAGGAAAAGATGGTTTTTATTTTACGCAAAACCTGGCACAAAATGTCAGAAACAGGCCATAAACAAGCACTGCAACTGCCACTTACCGGCGATGCAAAAAAACTGATGGACAAAGCCCTGCAGTAAAACAAGGCTTGCATTATTCCACAGCAGAAAAGAAAACAGAACCGGATACATTTGCTTACTCCAGGTGATAAATTTCCCTGATTTTTTCAATTTTTTCCAGCACATTTACCTGCAAATCCAGCAGCTTACCGGTGCTAATGTCAAATACCCAGCCGTGTACACTTAAGCCTTGTTGCCGCACGGCCAACTGAACCGATGCCACTTTTAATACATTAATGCACTGCTCTTCCACATTTAGTTCAACCAGGCGTTTGTAGCGGGTATTTTCATTGGCAATATCGTCCAGTTCCTTTTGGTGGATGCGGTACACATCCCGAATTCCGCGCAACCAGGGATTCAACAACCCCAGGTCTTTTGATTCCATGGCAGCTTTTACCCCTCCGCACTCGTAATGTCCGCATATAATAATGTGTTTCACCTTCAGGTACTTAACGGCATATTCAATGACGGAAACACAGCTAAAATCCAGGTTGTGCACCATATTGGCAATGTTACGGTGCACAAAAGCTTCTCCAGGCTTTGCTCCCATCAACTCTTCGGCGGTTACTCTACTGTCAGAACAACCGATGTATAAAATCTCAGGATTTTGCCCTCGTGATAACTCCTTAAAATAATCAGCATTCTGCCTGAGTTTATCGCTGAGCCATTGCTGGTTATTCTGAAAAATCTGTGTAATGTCCATGTTGCAGTCTCATTATGTGGGTATCGAAAGTACAAAAAGTAATTGAACTCTATTCACCAATTAACCGGGCTATAGGCTGCACAATGGCTGTGGCTTAAAACTACAAATCCCAAAGAGTAAATCAGGATCGTATAAACTGAATACTCTTCGGGATTCTCATCTGCCTGTTTGTGTGAAAAAACCAATTACATCTAAAATCAAAGTTCCCTCTGATGTTGCCGTTGCAGCCATCACCCACCGGCTATACGTACCGTATTTGTTTGGGCTGGTTACATCGACCTTCATATTTAGATCAACATTGACACGTGTTGATTCAATAAATATTTCTCATGTGTGCACGCTATTTCATTATTTTCTGTTCATTAATCATGCACCCGGGCCATCTCCGGACTTAGAGCAGACTGCTTAGAATAGGTGCTTTTTATTTCTTCATTCTTAAAATTGCGTTGTGCATGTTGTTCCTGAGGTTCCACATCCGCCCCCCATGGCATGAAACCGGTTAAACTGATCAGGTAAGCACTTTCACTCCCATCAGTAAAGGGCTGTGTATATATGTAGCACACCTCTGAATCTTTTACCACTACGCTTCGTTTCTGCGGATAATTTCCATGTTTGTACATAGAAATCCGGTATTCTCCTGCCGGTACGTCAGGCAAATCCAACCCACCCTTTTCCAATTGGGATGTGCCCATATATTTTTCATCTAAAAAAACCTCAACGCCCGGTTCAGTAAACACACGCACGCCGGATTGAGCACTTAAACCAGAAAACATTGCAGCACATACCATGACCATTGTGAGCATTCTATTACAGATACACATGTGAATTCTCATGTTTATTCATAAGTTAATTCAGGTTTATACAACAGTACTTTTAAAACTGTCCGAAGTTTTATTTTTGAGTTTGTTTGAGAATGCTTTTAAAGCGGCATAGGTTTTGGCTAGGGTAATTCAACAAACAATTTTCACATTAATTTCGGTTTAGAAGTACATCAACAAAGCTAGGTGCATTTTGTAAGTATTGTGAAATAATGACAATTATCATTTTGTAAAAAAATACTTAAAAATTGTCCCGTTTTGTTCCTTTTTGTTTTACCATAAAATCAAATGTCTTAATCGTTTGTAAACAAGCCGGCAATTCAGTCTCTAAATTCCAGATTTTTACATACCCGTTACACGTGTAATTTTATACCAAACCCAACCCAAAGCGTATACTTCCTGCATATGCGATTGGCAGTGCCTATCGCCACCATTCTTCTACACATTACAGTTTAACATTTGTTTATAATTATAAAGGAATAACGAATCACACGGATGCGGCAGAACCTAATTAACCTCTGTTTTGTAGAACCATTTTAAATAGATAGGAATAAATTAACATTAGAGATAAATTTCCGCATTTCAAAAATCAATGAGCATTCGGGTTTTTATAGCTATCTGTTGTATACTTGCCTGTAAAATATGCACTATGAAAGCTAACTTGCGTTTACACCTAACCCTTGCCACCCTTTTGATTGCTCTATATATGGGTTCTGCCTTTGCACAATCGTTTACGAAACGCGAACGAAAATACGAAAGTCAGTATCACGATTTACAAGAGATTACCGCAGCACTTAAAACCAGTTGCATCGCCCTTGAAGAAAACGGGTCCCTCGTAATTGAAGGTGAATCGGTGTATGCAACCCACTTTATTCCTGAATTTTATAAGAGCCGGAATTACCAGCCAGCCTGGAGTGATTATGAAGCATTTGCCGAATTGCTTTTAGCAGTTGACGGGGTAGAACAAAATGGATTGCTCCCCAAAGATTACCACGTAAACGCCATTGACAGCCTTGAACAAAAAATTGTTCTGCAGCGAAAGAAAGCACACTACAATGCAAAATGGGTGGCAGAATTTGACCTGCTGCTAACAGATGCCCTTTTTACGTATGCCTACCACTTGCTGTACGGAAAAACAAACCCGCATTTGATGGATGTAAATTGGAATTTTAACCAAGCAGCTTTCCCTCCCGGCATGGTGGATTCGTTACGGGTAGCCATTGAAAAAAGAGACATTGTTCGGCGATTAAAAAATACAGAGCCTGCATTTCCGGGGTATGAGAAAATGAAACAAGCG
>JAUIMD010000217.1 GCA_030433225.1 Bacteroidia bacterium | reverse complement strand
CCACCATTGGCGATGGCGATGCTACGCTGGCCGAAATTAGCGGTAGCATTGGCCGTTGGAACGAAATGACCTATTACATGGCCAATACCTACAGTTTTAAAAACAAATACCTGGCCTCGTTCGACATTGCCCTGAGCGGATCGAGCCGCTTTGGTGACGAAGCTGAAGGGGTACGGATGTATGGCAACCAGTTCGGCGTATTCCCTTCCATAGGTTTAGGTTGGATTCTTTCTTCCGAAGATTTTATGGCAGGAGCAGATGTAATCGACTTTTTGAAACTGCGCGCGAAATACTCTATTGTAGGAAATGACGATATCGGCAACTATGCCTCATCCCTGTATTATACCACCAACAGTTATTTTTACTGGACCGGTTTAGTACGCGGAAACATCAACAACCCCACCTTGCAATGGGAAAATGTAGCCAAGGCAAATGCAGGGGTAGATGTGGCGGCCTTTAACGAACGTGTGAGTGTAAGTTTGGATGTTTTTAACCACCGAACTTATAAAATGCTTACTCGCATCCCGCTGGAGCAAGCCGTAGGATTTGACTATTACTGGGGAAATGAAGGCGAAATGACCAATACCGGGGTAGAACTCGCCGTGCGCGGAAGAATCCTTACCGGTGAATTTAACTGGGATTTGACCGTTAGCGCATCTCATTATAAAAACACCCTGCAAAAACTGCCTGTTGACCGCTATGTAACTACCGTTGCCGGAGCCAATATTTTGAGCGAAGTGGGCAAGCCCGCCGGGTTGTTCTATGGATTTAAAACCGAAGGGGTGTTTGCTTCCGATGCCGATGCTGAGGCCTCTGGTCTGCGTAAACTCAACGAAAATACATCCTTAAGCCCTTACCAGGGAGGAGATGTAATTATTGCTGACAATGGTGATAAAATTATTGACGAAAACGACATGCAGGTAATTGGTGATCCGAACCCTGATTTTACCGGTTTTATTACCAATACTTTTTCCTACAAAGGATTTAAGTTAAACGTGTTAATGAACTATAGCGTAGGTGGAGATGTGTACAACTTTCAAAGAGCACAACTGGAATCCATGAGCGGCTACGAAAACCAAACAGCAGCTGTACTGAACCGCTGGACCTATAACGGGCAGGTAACCGATGTACCACGAGCCTCGTTTGGCGACCCAATAGGCAACAGCGCTTTCTCTGACCGTTGGATTGAAGACGGATCATTTATTCGCCTGAAAGACGTTACGCTTGCCTACAGCGTACCATTGAAATCGGAGATTGTAACCCTGGAACTTTTTGCCAAAGGAATGAACCTGGTTACACTGTCGAACTACCTGGGCCGTGACCCTGATTTCAGCTTTAGCAGCAACACCCTTAACCAGGGAATTGATTTAGGGTTAACCCCGCAATTTAAATCCATTTCCTTTGGGGTGAAAGTTGGATTGTAATGCACCGGGAAAAAGAAAACATTTGAACAGTAAAGAATTAAACTAAGAGGTATGTTAAAACAAATAAAATTTACATGGATCGCCATGGCAGTACTTACGCTGGGTTTTGCTTCGTGTAAAGATATTTTAAACGTAAAGCCATCTGAAGTATTGGAAGAGGACCAGACCTTTAACAACCGATACGATGCCGAAGTAGCCGTAAGGGGTATTTATGGCGAGTTTGTAAAGCTGGCCGAACAATTTGTGGTGCTTAATGAACTGAGAGCCGACCTGATGGATGTAACGGTGAATTCCAACCAGGATTTGCGCGACATTAATGAACACAATGTTTCGGTAGGGAATGCGTACGCCAACCCGCTGCCCATGTACAACGTAATTAATAACTGTAACGATGCACTGGCCAATTTTGACCGCATGCTGGAAGAAACCACCCTGTTGGAAGCCGACTACATTAGGTTATATTCCGAGGTAGGAGCCATTCGTTCGTACATTTACCTGCAATTAGCCATGCATTTTGGCGAAATTCCATACATCACCGATCCCATTAAAAATTACAAGGATGTGGCAGATATGGACCAAAACATGATGAACCTGCAGGAGGTGGTGAAAGAGCTGATCACCTTTATGGAGGCCATTCCCACCATGGAGGTGTATGTGGACGAATCGATGAGCGATTTTTCTTCCATCATTTACATTAACAAGTACTTTTTATTGGGTGATTTGTATTTGTGGGACGGACAGTTTTTAAAGGCTGCCGAAACCTACAAAACCCTGATGGATTCCTACTCGGACGATGCCGATTTAAACAAGGTATACGATCGCTACAAAGTACGTTTTGCCGATGTACTAACCCACGACGATTTGAATGTGGGCTATGTACGTTTCCGCGAAGACGATGTGCTGAGCCTTATTACCGCAAAAAACCAGGGATGGCGTTCTATTTTTACACGCCTGGGTGATGCTAAATTTCAGGACGAATGGATTTGGGTAATCCCTTACGAAAACCGTTTTCAAATTACCAACCCGTTTATTGGGCTGTTTGCCAACGAAGGAGAAGGAGAGTACCTGGTGGCACCATCGGAGCAGGTTATTGCTTACTGGAACGAGCAGGTACAGTTAAACCAGATTAACTTTGATGCACGTCGTGAATTGAGTTTTCGGGAAATTAACGGCGACAAGGTAATCACCAAATTTATTGAAAACTACGATCCCTATGATCCGTTTAACCGTTCCGGTTTTTGGTTTATCAACCGTGCCGCTTTGCTACACTTGCGTTTTGCCGAAGCAGCCAACCGCGACGGACAGATGCGTGTGGCCTACGCCCTGTTAAACAACGGAATTAGGGCAGAATACAATGTTCCCGGTGCTGAGGACATTACCTACCTGCAACGCACTAACCTGCCGTTCCCTTACGATTTTGACGGTCGTCAGGATGGAACAGGACAAATTCCGGTTGGGGTGCGTGGTTTGTACCACCGTAACGTAGGAGTACGTGGCCGTGCTAACCTGCAGGCGCATGTACTGGGCGAAGTGAGCGCAGTGGATTCTGTAATGACCATTGAGGACCAGTTAATTGAAGAAGCCGCGCTGGAACTGGCTTTTGAAGGACACCGCTGGGGTGACCTTGTGCGCATTGCACTCCGCAACGATGATCCATCCTTTTTAGCCAATAAAATTGCCGATAAACTGGCCAAATCAGGCTCCGGCAATGCCGAAGAGGTGAGGGCCAAATTGAGCGATCCGGCCAACTGGTTTTTACCTTTTCCCACTAAACCGGAATAACAGGTAAACCCATACCACCAGAGCCCCCCGTTAAAGAACAACATCGCCGAACTTTAGCAGGGGGTTCTGCTTTTAAAACCCTATGTAACAGAAATAAAGTCGGCACCCCTCACTAAAAAAGCAGCCATGAAACAGGTGAAAAAAACAAATAAAGTACGTTCCTTCAGCTTTCTGTCGCGTTTATCCGGCGTAGTAATTTTGGCCTGGTGTGCGGCACAAGGTGTCCTGGGTCAGCGGTATATGGAAAACCTTGACCAGGGCGTTTATGCCATTTACAGGGGAAATTACGAGGTATTTGTTAGCTGGCGCAAATTAGGATTCGAACCTGAAAACACGGCATACAATGTATATCTCTCCACCGACGGGGGTGCGCCCGAAAAACGTAATGAAGTGCCGCTGAGCAATGTAAACTGGTTTGTGGATAAAATCAGCATCGATATAAAAACCAAATATTATACCGTACGCCCGGTTATAGATGGGGTGGAGCAGGAGGCCCATGGCGGATTTATGCTGCATCCGCGGCTTAAAAAATACATTGACATCCCCTTGCAGACACCGGCCGGATACACCCCTAACGATGCCGCTGTGGGCGACCTAAATGGCGACGGCCGCCTGGACATTGTTTTAAAATCGGAACTGAAAGCATACGATCCGTCACAGGAAGGCATTTGTCCGGGCACTACAAAACTGGAAGGGTATACCCTGGATGGAGACTTTTTGTGGCGAATTGACCTGGGCGTGAACATTCGAGAGGGGGCACACTATACGCCGTTTATTGTATACGACCTAAACAACGATGGCTATGCCGAAATTGCAGTGCGTTCATCGGAGGAAACCACCGATGGCGAAGGAAACCAGATTGGTGATGTTAACGGTGATGGCACAACGTACTATGTAAATGCGGCCGGAAGAATTTTAAGCGGGCCCGAGTTTATTTCGGTGTACGACGGACGTACCGGCAAGGAGATTGCCCGCGACGATTACATTGCCCGCCGAAGTGTTACAGATTGGGGGGACGCCTATGGAAACCGGTGCGACCGCTTTTTGATGGGAGTAGCTTATTTGGATGGGGAAAACCCGAGTTTGATCATTTGTCGCGGGTATTACAACGGAAGAAGTTCCTACAAAGGAAGAACAGAACTACGCGCCTATGACTTTACGGATGGGGAGTTACGGCGAAAATGGTCGTTTGTGGCGGTGCAGGATGGAGTGCAAAGTACCTATTCCGGACAGGGAAATCACAATTTGAGTATAGGAGATGTGGACAATGACGGTAAAGATGAAATTATTTACGGCGCCATGGCGGTGGATGACGATGGAACCGGTTTATATACAACGCGCCTGGGGCATGGAGATGCCATTCATTTGTCGGACATCGATCCGGAACATGAAGGGCTGGAGGTATTTATGCCGCACGAGGATTACCCCAACCCGGCCGGGCTGGAGGTACGCGCGGCGGGTACCGGAGAGTTGCTATGGGGCGTTCCCTCTACAGGCGATGTAGGCCGTGGTATAACCATGGATATTGATCCGGCCTATCCCGGCT
>JAUIMD010000216.1 GCA_030433225.1 Bacteroidia bacterium | reverse complement strand
AACATCTTGATGGGAACCGTGCAGGCGGCCATCCCATCCCTTGGTGAGATCGCTCCACTCGTAAACTTTTCGTCCCCAGCGGTTGTAGATGTATCCGCGAAAAGAGTCGGGCTGTATGGAGCTGTAATCGGCGCGGTAGTCGAGCTGCGCACCAAACCCGATAACAAAAAGGTTGGGGGCTTCCAGGCGCGAGGTACGCAATTTAATTTCCTGGGTGGCTGAGCTGTCGCATACATTGCTGCTCACTACAAGTAAAACGGTATAATCGGCTGCATTGCTTTCTTCTTCACCGTTGTTGGGGATGGGGGTAGTAAAGTTGTACCGTGTGGTTTCGCTGTTGGTGGTATAGGCGCGCGCGGTGTCTGTTCCATGCCATATTTTCCACTGGTAATGCTGCACGGCTTCCGTAGGTTCGTCTGCCTCAAAGGTAACATCCAGCGGTGCCGAACCGGTTAGTTGTCCTGCCGCATTTTCTTCGTATTTAATGTATTCATTGTCACCGGGGCGTTCAATTACCGTATACTTTATGCCCTGCAGGCTTACGGCAATGGCGTCGTAATCAATGGTGGCCTCCGGTCCCTCCATCTGGTTAGGATCCTGGCTAAAAAAATCGTCGCTTATACGGCAGGTATATTCGCTGTTGGAAAATACGGCCGCCACCGGTGCCGGATTGGCTTGCCCGGTATAATCAGGCGTGGTGGCTCCATCGGTCCAGGTCCAGGCAAAAAGTTTGCGTGGGCTGAGTACCTGGTTGCCACGTACCGGATCGTACACGGTTATTTCATTGTGCGTATAATCTGCTTCCAGGTAGGCTGTAAGGCAGGGATCAAAGGTGTTTCCATTTACCTCCCCATCGTCATGAATTTTTAATTCATTCAGGGTTACCGGGTAGTTGGCATAATCCACCACGGCACAATATTTATTGGTGTTTACCAAAATGTTGCTGATGTGGAGGCGAAAGGTACCTTCTCCCGCACCGGATACCTGTAGGGTGGTTTCAAGCACGTTTTGTTCCTGGTGGATTTCTGTTTCGTTTCCTCCCGCATCTACCTGGTACCAGGTGTAGGTATAGGTGTCCACACCATCGTAGGTAAAGTGTATTGCCGGGTTGCTGGTTGCTTCGGTATTTTCAAAAACAACAATCGTGTCCAACCCTGAAAATGCCGCATTGCGCCCCATTTCGTAGGAGATGCCCGATGCACTGGCAGCAAATTGTGCCTGTGTACGTAACGGAAGAAACAACAGTACGGTGCTGAGCATAAGTAGCAGAAAATAAGGTTGACGCGCAGATAGATGAAAAGGATATGTCATATGTATGGTTAAATTCAGTGCCGGCAAAAATACCGAAATTAAATCGGAAATTGATGGATATGAAAAGCAATTTTAAGCGAAATGTAAGGGGGAAGGCCCACTTAATTTCTAAAACTAACTAAATCACTGAAATTTTGAACGCAAATTTAACAGTTTTATTTCATACTAACACACATCCAATGTTTCAAAAGTATTACGCGGGGGGAATGCGCGGGGATGAGGAATAAGTTCAGGCAGCAATTAAATGGCGAACTTGTGCGGTTTCACTGGCAAAAAGACAGAAAATGTACCGGATTGTGAAAAAATACGAACAAAACTTAAGGAAGAGGGGCAAATGCCACAGGGTAAATTTCTTTGCAAAAGCCGTAAGTGCAAGCCCGGCTGTAGCCTTGTTTTCCACCAAAGAGTATATATTTGCAGTCATGAACAAAATTCTTGCCCTCGCCGGCATTTTTCTTAGTGTCTTCTCCGCCTGGTCGCAGGATAGCGAGCAAACGGGCTTTAGTTTCGACCGCCCGGTGGATGAGATGAATTTTGAGGAAGACACGGTGGATAAATCGGACCGTATACGGGTGTGGAACCTGACCAACGATGCCGCACAGCAGTACTTTAGTCTGGATACAGCACATAAGAATTTTTATACGTTTAACCCCATTTACCGGGAAAGCATTGCCAATAATTACCTTGGCAACCTGGGCAGTCCATACGAGTCGATGGTGTACTTTGACCGCCCGCGCGATTTGCAGTTTGGCATGGCTGATGTGTACCGTGCCTACCTTTTTTTGCCCGAAGATTTCTCCTTTTTAAATACCAAAGTACCCTATACGCGTTTACAGTATACCAGCGGGGGACCAAAGCCCCAACGCGAAGAAAGCCTGCAGGTACTTTACTCCCGCAATGTGAATAAAGACTGGAATGTGACTGCCTTTGGAAACCTGTTGTTTGGGCGGGGCATGTACTCCGACCAGGCGACGCGGCACGTTAATTTCTCGTTTCTTACCAATTACGTGCGCCCGCGTTACCAATTGTACTTTATTGCCAGCGAAAACAACCTGAAAAATCAGGAGAACGGGGGAATTACCAACGATGATTTTATACTCTTCCCCGACCCCAATAACGGGCAGGTAACTGACCCCAGAGATGTGCCTACCAATTTTCAGGACGGAACAGTGTCGGCCCTGTACAACACAAACGTATTCCTAAAACACAAGTACAACCTGGGATATGAGCGAGAGGTGGAACAGGAAAACGAGGATACGGTCATGTATGAATTTGTTCCGCTTACCAGCATTGTGCATACGTTTCAACTATCCAACAACATAAAATCGTATACCGAAAAAAAGGCTCCTGTTAATTCCCTTTACCCCGACCCCCTGATTATGCTAAACCAGGCCGCCGACCGGTTTGCAACGCGTAACATTTACAATGAAATAGGTATATACCTGAACGAAGGGGTGAACAAATACACCGTTTTTGGAGCCGGTGCCTACATTGGCAATGAGTTGGTGCGTGTAGAAAACAATCCCTGGCACCCTTATTTGCCGGCAATTGATACCATGGGACATGCCCAGGCCGTGGCGTATTATGCCTCCAATCCTCCGGTAATGGTGATGGATTCGCTGACGTATGAATTTGCCCGAGCCTATTCCCCGTATCATTACAGCAACACCAAAGTAGGAGCGGTGCTTTACAAGCGTAAGGGTGAGAATTTTTTGTTTGACCTGAAAGGGGAGTTTTTTATTGAAGGATACCGTGCTACCGATTATTTGTTGGAAGGAAACGTTCAACTGCGTTTTAATGCCCTGGATTCGGTTTATTTTAAGGGAAGTGCAGAGCTGGGCGGGCGCACTCCGTATTACTACCAAAACACCTATTATTCCAATTACTATTGGTGGGACAAGGACCTGAAAAAAGTGAACAACCAACGCTTTTCCGGCGAAATTTTGTGGCCGGGCATCCGGGCGTCCGTTCGTTTCCGCCTCGAAAATATTTTTGAATACGTGTATTTTGATACGGCAGGCGTTCTTCAGCAGGACCCCAGTGTACAGGTGCTGGGGCTGGATTTGAAAAAAGATTTTATCCTTGGCAATTGGCATTGGGACAATATTATTACATACCAGGCTTCGTCAAGCACATCGCTTGCTTTACCTGATTTGGCCCTGTATACCAACGTTTATTACATGAAACGCCTTTTTCAGGTGCTCACCCTGCAGGTGGGATTTGATTTGCGCTACCACACCGCCTATTATGCCCCAGAGTATATCCCTGCCATTGGGCGTTTTGCCGTGCAGCAGGAAAAAATGATTGGGAATTATCCACTAATGGAAGCCTATGCCAATTTCCACCTTAAGCGTATGCGCTTTTTTGTAAAAGCCTACCATGTAAACAAAGGCTTGTTCAGCAACAATTACTTTAGCTCATTGCATTACCCCAGCAATCCACGCATGATCAAGGTGGGCTTATCCTGGAATTTCTACGATTAAAATGCTTACCTGCAATCGTTGTGCAAACAGGTTTCATGCGTTTGTTCCAATTCAAGGGTGGAATGCATAATGTTTTGGTGAAGCAGGGCATGCCGCAGTTCGGCTTTAATGCCGGCCCAGTTGTGCAGGTGAGGCTCATCAAGCGTAACATGTGCAGTAAGCGCATTGGTGTTGCTGCTTAAAGCCCAAATGTGTACGTGGTGCACGGATGCTACCCCGGTAACTTTTTCCATCTCCCGTATAACCGCATCGGTTTGGATGTCTTTTGGAACGGCATCCATTACCAGGCGCACGCTTTCTTTCAGTAATCCCCAGGTAGTAACAAGGATGGTGGCGGCGATGACAAAACTTATTATGGGATCAATAATGTACCAACCGGTATAATGGATGACAAAGCCGGAAATAACCACTCCCACCGATACCAGGGCATCCACCAGTAGGTGTAAAAAGGCGCCCCTGATGTTGATATCGTCCTTTTGACCTTTAAAAAACAGAAACGCACTGATGGTATTGATGACCACTCCAATTGAAGCAACCACCACAATTCCTGTTCCCATCACCTGGGGCGGGGCAGAAAGCCGCTCGATGGCTTCGCGAATAATGCCGAAAACTACCACAAACAGCAACACCGCATTTATGAACGAAGCAAACAGGGAGGCTTTTTTAAAGCCATACGTGTAGCTTGCAGTGGCGGCCTTTTGTGCAAGTTTCATGCCCAGCAACGACAGCACCAGGCTGGCTACATCACTTAAATTGTGGCTTGCATCCGAAAGCAGGGCCAGCGAGTTGTAAAGGTATCCATATACAAATTCTACCAGGGTAAACACGGCGTTTAAGCCAATGCCAATAAAAAATGCTTTGTTTAGGTCGGCCAGGCTGGCCGGACCATGATGGTGGTGGTGCTCTTGATGCGCGCCACCGTGTGTATGCTGATGCCCCATATTTTTATGGTTAAAAACTCTGCGGCAAAGA
>JAUIMD010000215.1 GCA_030433225.1 Bacteroidia bacterium | reverse complement strand
TGAAAGCATGTACCTGGAAACCGAAGAAACCTGGTTTGTAAATTACGATATTGGCGGGCCGTTTTGGGAAAAGCAAAACCAAAAAGCGCAGCGTTCGTATCGTTTTTCGCCCCACCATTTTGTTGACAAGTGGGATACGCCCATCCTGATTATTCAGGGGGGGAAGGATTACCGGGTAACCGAAAGCCAGGGGTTTATGGCCTTTAATGCGGCTCAACTCAAAGGGATTCCGTCCCGCCTTTTGTATTTTCCTGAAGAAAACCACTGGGTACTACAGGCGCAAAACGGCATTTTATGGCAACGAACATTTTTTGACTGGTTAGACAGGTATTTGAAATAACAGGTAAAAAGGCAGTGGTTTTCACTGTCTTTTTTTATGCTTTCCCCTTTCTCTTGCATATGAAAAGCCCATTTCCTATCTTACTCCAAATTAAAAATAAATAGCGGTGGAACCTTTGCATAAAGTGTTGGTATATTCCGAAACGCAGGAAACCAAACGAAAGCTGCGCAAAATACATACCAGCCAGGTTGAAATAAAAACGCTCACACGGCTTCCTTCACGGGCCGATATACTGGAAATTGATTTTGACCTGATAATACTTGAAATTTCCGATTCCCAAAAATTACTGGAGCAGCTGGATCGTTTCCGGTCAGTGTGTGTGTTGTTAGTCTTATCCGCCCCACAAATGGAGTTGCTCAGTACGGCAAAATTAGCGTGTGTGGATTTTGTGTCGGTGGATTTTTCAGGGGCAGAGGTGCTTTTCAGAGTAAAAAAACTTATTGAATCAGGAAAGCAAAAGAAGCAACACTATGCAGGGCAAACGCGAAAAAAGCTGGCATCACAGTTATTGCTGGATGATAAAAATTACCTGAAACAAGAACTGGCCAAGCTTACCCTGGCTTTAAATGATAGCCCGGTATCTGTTATCATTACAGACAAAAATAACTGCATCACCTATGTAAACGATGCTTTTACCAACCTTTCGGGGTATACGCTGGAAGAAGCAAAAGGGGAGGTGCCCCGCTATTTGCTGCGTTTTAACAACCGTAACCCCGAAGATCAGCAGGTACTAAACCAGGCATTGCGCAGGGGAGAAACCTGGAACACGGAGTTGAAATCGTTTCGCAAAAACGGAACACCCTTCTGGAATTCGGCGCACATAGTACCGATACTTGATGATAAAGGCAATTTGGATAGCCGGGTTATTTTGATGGAAGACCTCACGGAACAGAAACGCACCGAAGATACCCTGCGAAAAAGTCAGAAACAGCTTAAAACAATTTTTGAATTTTCTCCCATTGGAATGGCCTTTATCAATTCCACGAATAATATAGTTAAAGCCAACGACCAATTGGCAGGCATTTTGGGACAAAAAATTGAAAATATTGTGGATAGCAACGCCAATGCGGTGTTCTCCAACAAAGATTTAATTTCCACCCTGAAAAAGGCCAGAGGGGGCGAACCCGCAACGTATAAGGGGATTTACAACCTCAATAAAAAAAACAGCATTTACATTAAGGCCATTGTAAACCCTATTTTTCCCGGTCAATCACCTACCGATGTGGTGGCCATTATTACCGATGTGACCGACGAATTTAAAAAGGAATCTACCCTGGAAAAGGCCAAGAACATTGCGGAATCTGCCAACCAGGCAAAAAGCTCGTTTCTGGCCAACATGTCGCACGAAATTCGTACCCCAATGAATGCGGTATTGGGTTTTGCTGAATTGCTTAAAAAAAGCATTTCGGATCCGCTTTTGGCCGGATACACCAACTCCATCATAAACAGTGGTAATACCTTAATGCACATTATTAACGATGTGTTGGATATGTCGAAAATTGAGGCCGGTATGCTTTCCATCCACAACGAACCGGTGAAGCTTAAAAGTTTATTGACCGATTTGGAAAGCATTTTTGAGATTCGTGTACGCGAAAAAAAACTGCTGTATTTTTCACATGTCGACGAGAAATTGCCCAAGTTTTTAATGCTCGACGATTTAAGGGTGCGGCAAATTTTACTGAACCTGGTGAACAATGCCGTGAAGTTCACCAGCAAAGGGTACATTAAATTATTAACGTCGGCCACCTTTAATAAGGACAATACCGTAAACGTTGAGATTAAAATTTCGGATACCGGGCGGGGAATTAAAGAAGAAAATCTGGAAAAGATTTTTGAAGCGTTTAATCAGCAAGACAACACCTTTACCAAGCAGTTTGGTGGAACCGGGCTGGGCCTGACCATTTCGCGTAAACTGGCGGGAATGCTGGGTGGAGAGCTTACCGTAATTAGCAAGGAAGGCATGGGAAGTACATTTACCTTTACCATACGAAATGTGGAGGTATGTGAGGAGTCGAACTTTAAAAGCGAAGAAACCGGTACGGAAACCATTGCGTTTGATACCTCCAGTATTCTTTTGGTGGACAGCAATCCGCTTAACCTCGAAATACTGACCAAATTGTTACAACCCCGGTTTAAAAAAATCAGAACCTGTTCATCGGGAGCCAAAGCCGTTTCGATGTGTAACGAAGAAGCCCCTGATATTGTATTGATGGACAGACGTACCGACCAGGATTTGGGACAAATGCCGGCAAAAACCATTAAAAAGAACCTGGGCGAAAAAGGCATTCCGATTATTGCGTTAACAGCATCCATTTTTTTGGATAAACAAAAGGACATTGAAGCCCTGGGATTTGATGATTTTATCCGGCGCCCTGTGAACGAAAAGGAATTGCTGATTCTGCTGATGCGCTACCTTGGGCAAAAAGCTACGCGCCAAACAGAAACGATTCCTGAGTTAAAGCTTAAAATAAGCGATAAGGTAAAGCTGGAGCAAATTAAAACCCATGTTGCCACCCGTTTATTGCCTGCCATTCAACAACTCAACCAAAACCAATCCATGCGGGCTGTAAATTCCTTGGCCAATACGCTGATTCAAACCGATCAGTTGTATGGCATTGAAGCATTTAAACCCTATGGAAAAAGCCTGCAACTTTTATCGTTAAATTTTGATGTTGCAGAAATAAGAAATAAACTTGCGGAACTCAATATGCAGTTTACCAATTTTGTAGAGGAATCGTTTGAAACCTCGTTGGATAAATAAAAACAGCATCGAATTGAGCCTTAAATTGTAGTACTGAAAACTTTGAACTTTGTAGCAATTCATACAAAATGAACAGTAAACTCCTTATTGTCGACGACCTTCCCGAAAATATAAAACTGCTCGCCAACGTACTGTCTAAAGAGGGCTTTGAAATTGAATTTGCCACCAGTGGATTTGAGGCCCTGGCGTGTTTAAAGGCAGAAAAATTCGATTTGATTTTGTTGGACATTATGATGCCGAAACTCAACGGGTTTGAAACCTGCCAACGGATAAAAGAAAACCCTGAATACGCGGATATCCCTATTATTTTTTTAACCGCTGCAGTAGACATAAGTAGTTTGAAAGAAGGGTTTCAGGCCGGCGGGGTGGATTACATTACCAAGCCGTTTAATACAGAGGAGCTGTTGGTGCGAATTAACACCCACCTGGAGCTAAAATCGAGCAAAGAAGCCCTGAAAGACCTGAATGCCACACTGGAGGATAAAGTGGAAAAACGAACCTACGAACTGGCCGAGGCCCACCGGAAACTACAACACGCTCATGAGCAACTCATGCTGCTGGATGATGCCAAAAACAATTTTCTCAAAATTATTTCGCACGAATTGCGCACTCCCTTAAACAGTATTTTAGGTTTTACAGAACTTATCCGTGAGGAGCCCGACGGCGAGGATCTTCCCATATTGGTAAACGGACTGAACCGTGCAGCCTGGCGCCTTGAGAAATTATCCTATACCGCCCTGAACATTACAAAACTTAAGGTGGAATCCAATGAAATTCAAATTGAAAAGGTAAGCTTAAAGCGCATTGTGCAAGCTGCGTTAACCGATTTGGAAAATTCAATGGAAGATGTGGTGTGTGCTTTTGAACTGGGAGGAATTGACCCCACCCTGCACCTAATGGGCGACCCCATGTTGCTGCAGCAGTGTTTTTATCACATCCTTGAAAATGCCAACCAACATGCCAAATCGTGCGCCGTCATTACCGATATGAATCAGTTTGGAGAAATCTCGTGCCAGATAAGAGACAATGGAAAGGGGTTTTCAGATACCGCCCTGAATAATCCATTTAAATTATTTACCCCGGGCCAAAATTACATTAACAAACATGCGGGATTAGGGCTTAATTTAACCAAACTCATTATTGAAGCCCATAAAGGAAAAATAGCCATTGGCAACATGCCCGAAGGAGGTGCATCGGTTACGTTGCATTTTTCGGCCAACGCACAAAACTAAAGGTTATTAGTGCGAAACTTGCGGGGTAGGCATAAAAAAAGGTGCCTCTCGATTGAAAGACACCTCTGATATTATTAAAAACTGCGTTTGCTTATTTTGCTTTTTCAGCTTCTTTTTTTGTGCACTCTTTCTTTTCAGCGCAGCACTTTTTTTCTGCTTTGTCGCACGCTTCTTTTTTCTCGCAATCTTTTTTATCCTCTTTCGTGCATTCTTTCTTTTCTTTCGTTTCTCCCTCTGGAGCAGCAGCTTCAACAGCCACCTCGTTTATCATAACATTCGCACTTGTAATGGCAGGAACCGCCATAAATACCATAATGGCAAGAGCGCTTAAAATTTTTGCAGTTACTTTCATAATTTTTTTCTTTTTAGATGTTTACTAACAAACATAGTTTTTTTTATTGAACCGCAAATCATCGTTTTACATTAATTTAATATTTAAACA
>JAUIMD010000214.1 GCA_030433225.1 Bacteroidia bacterium | reverse complement strand
TGGCGATCCGATGTTTATTAACAATACCATTGCCCGACGTATGGACATTGATGAACTGGTGTCCACAGAAGATGTGATTGCCTACATGCTGACCAAGCGTTTGCACTTTAAACCCGGTACAGCATCCTATTATTCCAACCTGGGTTTTGCCGTTTTAGGGAAAGTAATTGAAGCTGCTTCAGGAATGCCGTATGAAACGTATGTGAAAGCAAATATTCTTAACCCCCTGGGCATTACAGATATGCATTTGGGGAAAAATACCCACGAAGAGTGGTGCCCCAATGAGGTGCATTATTACGAACAACCCGATGCCCGCTTGGTAAACTCCATTTACGGTACAGGGGAATTGGTACGCAAGTGTGATGGTGGCAGCAACATTGAGGCGCTGCAGGCTGCCGGTGCATGGATTGGTACCTCGATGGATGTACTGAAGCTGGTATTGACCGTAGATGGTGAAGACAGTTTTTTTGATATCCTTTCTAAAGAATCGGTAGAGACCATGGTGACCCCCGAAAGTTTAGGCTACAGCCCTTACGGCTGGCGAACTACACAATATTACGGCGATTGGTTACGAACCGGAACCCTCGCCGGGAGTACTGCCCTGGTTAAAAAAGGGCACGACGGCCTTACCTATGTTATTCTTTGCAATACCAGCCCCTGGAAGGGGTCTGAATTCCCGTTTATTATGCGGCGTTTTATGGATGGCCAAATTAAGCGGGTGGATGCTTTTCAGGCCAACTAATTCGGTTTTTACGCTTTCCCCAACAATCTTTTTCCCAGCTTTTTTGCCTTGTATTTCAAGGGAAAAAACCGCGTAGAAGGATGCAAAAACTCCCCGATTTCTTCTTTTAACAGGTGGTACAAGTGTAAATCTTCGTCGGCTTTATTTGCCCGTATGTTTTGCTGCGTTTGCTGTTGGCTGTGTAAACGAATACGCACCAGTTTTTCGGGTACATAGGTTACCTGGCAATGCTTAAAAATGCGGTAGTAAAATTCCACATCTGTCAGTTGGTTCAGCGTGTTGCAGAATTGCTGCGTCTTAAAAATATCTCGTCGTATGAGTGTTGTACTGGGTTCGCCTACTTTGTTTAAAGGGTAGTCAAAAAGGTTGGATGCTTTTTTTAGCAGCACTTTTCCATCGATCCCCGTAGTTAAATCATTTTGCCAATGCAAGGCCAGGTTTCCGTAGCGCTCCATCCATGCCTGAATGGATGCATTCGGTTTTAGCGCTTCATCCACCAAAAAGCTTCGGTTGCAAAACATAAAATCGGGTTGGGATGTCTGTTGAACAACGGCCATCATGTTTGAGATGCATCGCGCTTCCAGCACATCATCCTGAAATACAAATTTGATGTAAGTTCCCTGCGCATGTTGCACGCTATGGTTCCAGTTATCGGCCATATGGCCGGGTACATGTTTTATGATACGAACCGGAAAATCCACTGTACTTTGAAAGCTTTGGCAAAGCTCCAGGGTGTTGTCTTCCGAAGCATCGTCGGAAATCAGGAGCTCCACATTTGGGTAGGTTTGCGCAGCAATGCTTTGCAGGCAGGCCTCGATGTATGATGCTCCGTTGCAGGTAGGTATGCAAACTGAAACGAGCGGGAGTTCTGCTGCCGGTATTTGGTTAGCGCGATCCATACATAATAATAAAGATACCGGCTAATATACCAAATAATAAGTAGGCTTTACGCGTGAGGTTTTGCTCTTTAAAAATGAAAGCTCCAAACAAAAAGGCCACTACCACACCACTACGGCGTATGGGCGAAACGATGGACACCAGCGATTCAGGAATGCTTAGGGCATAGAAATACACAAAATCGGCAATGAGTAGAAAAACGGTGATCAATGGAATGCTCCACCGCCACTCAAAAGTATATTTGTGTTTTCGGGGTCTCCAGTAAAAAAGTACCATGGGCACTAATAAAAACACCTGGTAAAAGGTGAACCAGGCCTGCAGCGCCATTTTATCGATAAAAGTAAGCAGGTACTTATCGTAAAGGCTACTGGCTGCCCCTGAGAGGGTTCCACCAATAATACACCAGATCCACACGTTGGATTTAAAATGGATGCCTTCCTTTTTTCCGGCAAACGTAAACAGGTAAAAGAACCCAAGGGTAACACTTACGCCCAGCCATTGCAACCCGTTGAGGCGTTCACCAAACAGGAGGATGGCACCCAGCAAGGTCCACAACGGACTGGTGGCACGTATGGGCGATACAATGGTGATGGGTAGGTTGCGCAATGCCAAATAGGAGAGCACCCACGAAATGGTGACCAAAATACTTTTCATGAAAACCAGCAACTGCTCTTTGCCCTTTAATGGGGGAATAAACAGCATTTTTCCCTGGAGCCAACCGGGCTGGAATTTGCTGATGAGAATAAGCGGCGTGAAAAACAGGGTACCCGTTAAGGTGACAAAAAACAGGGTAGGAAATACGGCATTGCCGTTTAAAGCAACTTTTTTCAGTACATCGTAAATTCCAAGAAAAACGGCAGAAATAAGGGCAAGTATAATCCAATTCATACGTCAGGCAGTTTGGTGGCAAAAGTAGTGGAATTAACCGGAAAAGCACATTATCGGCTGCCTTTTACCCCAAATGCGAGGTGTCCGTTTTTTTCAAGGTGCAATTCGCAAAAAAAGGCAAAAATTAGTGCCTGAAAATGTGGGCTGTTGTGCATTTATTTCCTTTCTTGCGCTCCCCTGCAAAAAGGCGTTACAGCAAGCTGTTTTTGGCGTTTTTAAGCCTTTTTAATTAAAAAAGGACACAGGGAGGGTATTTAAAAAAAATAGATATATTTGCACGTCAAATAAAAAAGGATAAGAAAAATTAAGGAACAAATGCAGAACAAAGGTTTTATTAGAATATTTGCATTGCTACTGGCACTCATCAGTTTGTATGAATTGTCATTTACTTTCGTAGTAAGAAATGTGGAAAAGAAAGCCGCAGCCTATGCGCAGGGAGATAGCGATAAGGAATACGCTTATCTGGATTCAATTGCGGATGAAAATGTATGGCTTGGCTTTAGCTACAAAAAAAGTAAATCAAAGGAAATTAACCTGGGACTTGACCTGAAAGGGGGGATGAACGTTACCCTGGAAGTATCGGTACCGGACATTGTGATGGCACTGTCGAACTACAGTACTGACCCAACCTTTGTAAAGGCCATGGCGCTTTCAAAAGAAAGAATGAAAGACAGCCAGAAGGACTTTATTTCCATTTTTGCCGATGCATTTGAAGAAGTAGATAACGGCGCCCGTTTGGCAGCCATTTTCAATACCCTGGAGCTTCGCAACAAAATCAATTTCAACTCCACCAACCAGGAAGTAATTGATATTATTCGTCAGGAAGCTACCGATGCCATCAACAACTCGTTTAACGTAATTCGTACGCGTATTGACCGTTTTGGTGTGGCTCAGCCCAACATTCAACGTTTAGGTCTGGAGTCAAGCGGACGTATTTTGGTGGAACTTCCCGGTGTGAAAGACCGCGAAAGGGTACGTAAACTGTTGCAGGGAACTGCCAACCTGGAATTTTGGGAAACCTACGAAAACAGCGAGGTGTACCCTTATTTATTGCAAGCCAACGAAATTATTCGTGAAATAAACAGTGCACAAGAGGAATTAACTACTGTTGATGCGGAAGAAAGTACTTCGGAAGCTGTGGTGGAAGAAACCACAGCAACTGCTGATGCGGATGAAACTGCCAGCGATGTGGATGCCTTGCTTAGCGAAATGCAGGGAGACTCCGCCAGCGTTGATTCCTTAAACATGCAGGATCGTGTGAGCATGGAAAAAAACTTTCCATTGTTCAGCAACCTGATGCCCAACACTTCACGTGATGGAAGTCAGTTAATTCCTGGTCCTGTAGTTGGTGTTTCAAACTATAAGGATACCGCACAGGTGAATGAATACCTGAAACTGGCACAGGTACGTGCAATTTTACCGCGCGATGTTTCCTTTAAATGGACGGTGAAACCGTTTGATGAAGGAGAGCAATTCTTTCAGTTAGTAGCCATCAAGGTAACCAATCGTGATGGACGCGCTCCGCTGGATGGCGATGCCATTACCGATGCCCGCCAGGGATATGGTGACTCACAGGCAACTGCCAACGTTTCCATGTCGATGAATGCCGAGGGTGCAAAAACCTGGGCACGTTTAACTAAAGAAAATATTGGACGCAGCATAGCCATTGTTTTGGATGGATATGTGTATTCTTATCCAACCGTAAATGGTGAAATAACCGGTGGACAGTCGCAAATTAGCGGTGACTTTTCCGTAGAAGAGGCAAAGGATTTAGCGAACGTGCTTAAGTCAGGTAAAATGCCTGCTCCGGCACACATTATCCAGGAAGATGTTGTGGGACCTTCGTTGGGGCAGGAAGCCATCAACAGCGGGTTAATCTCCTTCATCATTGCCTTTATTGTGGTATTGCTGTACATGATTTTATATTATGGAGTAGCGGCCGGTTTGGTAGCCGATTTAGTACTGATTGCCAACCTGTTCTTCATTATCGGTGTTTTAGCCTCATTTAATGCCGTGCTTACCTTACCAGGTATTGCCGGTATCATCCTTACCATTGGTACTTCGGTGGATGCCAACGTGCTGATTTACGAACGCATACGGGAAGAAATTGCTGCCGGAAAAGGCTTGCGTAAAGCCGTAGCCGATGGGTATAGCAACGCATTCTCTGCCATTGTGGATGCCAACGTTACTACCTTCCTTACCGCTGTAATTCTGTTCGTTTTCGGAACAGGTCCTATTAAAGGATTTGCCACTACCTT
>JAUIMD010000213.1 GCA_030433225.1 Bacteroidia bacterium | reverse complement strand
ACTTCCATTTTTTTATCGATGCGGTAAAATAGCAATAAAACCACACTTAATAAAAAAGGAATGGCTGCATATACACTTACCAACATACGGGTGCCCTGCGCCACACTTGCGGGTTGTAGCGAAGCACCCATCAGGTCCAAAGCCTCTTTGCTTAGATATCCGTATAGGCCTAAAACCCAGGTGAGCAATGCCCCACCAATAGAAAGGCCGGCTTTAAGTCCAACCATCATGGCCGAAAAAATGATGGCTGTAGCTCTTCGGTTGTTTTTCCACTCCGAGTAATCCGCCACATCGGCAATCATGGCCCACAAAATTGGGGTGGTAATGCCATAAAAGAATCCATGCAATACCTGGGAAAGGAAAATGAGCGCAATGGCCTGTGGTTTAAAGAAATAAAACAATAAAATAAACAGGGTGGAAATAAAAAGAGCAGCACCGAAAACATCCCGTTTGCCATACGTATCGGCCAGCTTTTTAGAAACCGCAATGCCCAACAGCATGAAAATAATTCCTCCGGCATTAAACAGTCCGAAGCCGGCAGAAACGGGCTCCGAGCCAAAAAAGTTCATGCCCATTTTGGATACGGCATCCACAATGGGGGTGATGAATTCGGTTAATGCATCGGCATCCACATAATTGTTAAAATAGTAAACGTACGCTCCCCCCTTCATGGCCAGCGTTATAAATACCAGAATGGTGAGGCTAAGCATGATGACCCAGGGACGGTTCCTGGACAAATCGGTAAGGTCGTCTTTTAAGGAGGATTTTTGCTCCGGTTTGGGAACTATCCGCTCCCGGGTAACCAAAAATGTGGTAAGCAGCATGGCGGTACCCACAATGGCCATCCAGGTAATTACCTTTTCAATTCCTGCAGCTTTGTCGCCACCACCGGCAAATTCGATGATGGGCAGCATAAACACCTGCACAAAGAACTGCGCCAGCATTACCGCCACAAAACGGATGGAAGAAATGCTGTTCCGTTCGCCCATATCTCCTGTAATTACACCGCTTAGTGCGGCATAGGGCAGGTTGTTTCCAGCATACAATAACAGGAGTAGCGAATAGGTAGCGGCAGCATAAATCAATTTGCCCTTGTACGAAAAATCGGGCGTGGTAAATGCCAGAAGCGCCATAATGCCAAGTGGGATGGAGGTGTACAAAATCCAGGGACGGAACTTGCCCCAACGCGAGTGTGTACGGTCGGCCAGTACCCCGATGATGGGATTAAAGGTAAAGGCAGCCACCAAACCCACCGTGAGCATAATGAGGGATGCATCACTGTTTTTTAAGCCGTAAATGTCGGTATAAAAAAATGCCAGGTAGGTGATTAAGGTTTGAAAAACGAGGTTGGCAGCCAAATCTCCCAGGCTGTAGCCCACTTTTTCAATCAGTGATATTTTTTGTGATTTCATTGTCGTTGTATATAAGGTAGGTGGAAATGGTTATCAATAGCTATATAATTTCAGTTTTTGAATCCCATATTCATACATGGGGATGCGGATGTGCCTTCCCTGATGAGTTTGGTCGCCGTTAAGCCGGCGCAGAGGCACCCAGGTTTCATCCACAAAGTTGCCTTCTTCCGCATCATCAATACCGGCCCTGGTTTTTCCTTTTTCTTGGGTAAGGAAGGTAAATACGAGGCCTGACCCGGCCACTGTGTATTCCCCTTTTCCGGTGCAAATTACGAGACCACCGGCATACGGCCACACTTCATCTTTGGCTTCAGGACTCCACCCAAGCGTATAGTCGTGTTTTGCAATCAGGGTGTATCCTCCCAACGAAAGCGTATCGCTTGGGTTTTCTTTGGTCAGCAGAAAGCCGCCCATTTGTCCCTCGCCCTGGTATTTTAAAATCTCGTGTTTTACCTGGTGGATAATTTCATAACCTTTCACCACCAGTTCGTTTTGCGGGTCGTTGGTCGATTCAATGGAAAACGGACAAAAACCCATGCTGTTGTGCTGGCCAAAGGCATAAAACATTTTGGCCCCTACACTTTTTTCAAAACGTGCTTCGGGAATAAAAACTGCATTTCCACCCCGGTTGTAGAGGGTAATCCACTTTTCAAAATCGGGGAAATAAATATCCGGAGCCAAAAAATCGATGGAAGGGGCGCCTGCTCTCCAAACATCCATTAAATGGGGCAGCGGACCGGCACTTGGATATTCGCCCGGGGCATACCCAATGCGGTTGAGTGCGGCATTAATGTACATGGGTAAAGGGTAGGCAGCTTTACCCGCCGCTGTAATTTTTTCGGTGTAACGTGCAAAATACCAGGCCTGAAAAACCTCTTCGGCCTGTTTGCTTTCGCCAAAAACCTCTTTCCACGTACCTTGTGTTTTACCTCCGGCCTCCTGCCAAAACCGGTAGAATTCCGGCATCATTGTTTTGTTGTTTTTTTTCAGGTAATCCCCTAATTCTTCGGGAATGGTTTGTTGATACAGAGCCGTGGCTTCCTTTCCATAATCGCGGGCATCGGGCAACATTCCAATCTCGTTTTCCACTTGCACCATAATCACGGTATTCTCTGTTTCATCGAAACTTTTCAGGTGCTGCATTAAAGCGACAAATGCCTTTTTATCGGCCTCCAGGTTATTCAGGCTAAAAGGACTTAAGATTTCTACCGGCTCGCCTTTTGCATTTTTTGCACGTGGAAATCGTTTGGCATCGCGCTTTACCCATGAGGGAGCATAGCACGACATGCTGTTTTTCCAGCTGCCAAACCACAGCAAAACCAACTTTACGTCGCGTTTCCGCGCACTCAGGATCAAAGAATCCACCAATGCAAACTCGAAGTTTCCCTCCTTCGGTTCCAGCAGTTCCCAATAAACCGGGGCCAAAATTGTGTTCAGGTGCATTTGCTCCAGGGTGGGCCAAATCCGGTTCATATACGCCATGCTCGATGAGCTGGAATTGCCCAGCTCACCTCCAATCATTAAAAATGGAGCGTTGTGTACCACGAGTTGTGTGGCATTGCCTTTTTTTACCAGGTGAGGTAAGGGGTTTTGAGCTGGCAGGCTTGTGGCGCTCAACAACAGTGTAACAATAAGCGTATGGAAAAATCGACTCATGAATGGATACTTTTGGTGCCCGATGGTCGTCGGGTGGATTATATATGGGTGTGAATTGTCAGGTTAAAATTATCCGCTAAAACCTCCTTTTCAGGAAGTTTTAAACGGATTATTTTTATGCACACTGTTAGCTTGTCCAAACAGTCCAACGATTGGATCAAGCGCTTTAGTTATTTCAGGTTTTGCAGCAAAGACCAAGGTTTACTCCGGCAATCCACCGGGAAAGTCTTCACTCACATCGTAACCGGCCAAGCCATCAGCAGCTCCTTTGTAGGCATGTTTTCGCTGGTAAGCTGCATTCCAAAGGTTCGGTGATTCGTCCGGCAGCCAGTATTCATGCTCCTGCTCGTTATCCGAAATGCCCCAAATGGTAATGCCATATTGATTGTCGGGAGCAATGTATTTCTGGTAATTTTCGATGACCCAGCGATACATCTCGGCTTGCTGTGCCAGCTGGTCTGGGGTAGGACTGGCCGTACCCAAACGAACATCCAACTCCGATATTTTTATTTTTTTACCGGTAGCGGCCAGTTTCTGGAACATCTCTACCATCCTAACCGTATCGGAGGTGTAGGAAATGTGCATTTGTGTACCAATGCCATCCACAGTTGCCCCCTGGCTTTCTATGTACTGCACGTAGGCTATGAGGCCATCAAGTTTGGATGGGCTGTATTCCAGGTTATAGTCGTTGATGAACAGCACATCGGTGGCATTTCCGTACTGACGGGCCAGATTAAAGGCGGTTACTGCATAATCTTTACCCAGGTATTTCGACCATGAGAAATAATCGTCTGGCTCTTCGCCCTCGGGATGATCGTCGGTACCGTCGCGCACATCGCCATTGCCTTTCATGGGTTCGTTTACCACATCCCAGGCAAAAATGTCGTTTTTGTAATGCTCCACCATGCCCTTAATCCAGTCTTCCATGGCAGCGCCAATCAGCTCGGCTTTTTCTTCCTCGGTTTTTTCAATAATGGTAGGCCCGTTGTTTTCGCCTTCGCCATCGGTGAGCACAATGTCATCGATAAAATAGGTGGCAACGGATTCGCCAAAGTCAAAAATAAATTTGGTTTTATCGTCGGTGGAAGGGGTGATTTTCAGCGAAACGGCCGTCCATGCCGTACCCACATTTATGCCGCCGTAATAGTCTCCGGCATACGATGCGTTTTGAATTTGCACCTGCAACACCGCGGCTGCATCAGCTTTTACCATAAATGAACAGCTATATTCTTTTCCCATTTCCAGTGCGGCATCAAAGGTATACACCTGCTGTGCCTCCCATATGTTGGCTGCCGCCGGGTTGGTAAGTTTCATGGCATAACCGGTTCCTCCAAATCCTTCACCATCAGCTGATACTTCGCGACTCGAGCCATTTCCCCAGCCACCCCAGCCATTCAGGGTGCCGTCTTCAAAATCGCCGTTGGCAATCAGGTTGCGCTCAACTACGGGCGCATCCTTGTCCACCACTTCAATTTTATCGATAAAATAGGTTCCGGCTTTTCCACCAATATCAATACTCAAACCGGATTCGTATCCCACAGCAAGAATTTCGTAGCTGTACACTTGCCACGATGCTCCTGTTGCTTCGTCGGCCAGGTAGTGCACATCGGTATAATTTCCTGCTTCTTCGTTGGTGGTGGAAAGGCGGAATGTGCCCACATCTTCTGAACGCACGTACAGTGAAATGCCATAGGTTTTTCCGGCTTCCCAGAGGTAAGGAAA
>JAUIMD010000212.1 GCA_030433225.1 Bacteroidia bacterium | reverse complement strand
TGGATAAAACAACAGGATACCTGTATGTTCCGTATTAAAAATTAAATCGTAAACAATGAAAAAGTTTAAATCTGTACGCCGGTTACGTCAAAACACCGGCATTGTGCTTTTTGCATGTATGGCTTTGGTAATAAGTCAGGGGTGTGCCACTATTGCAGGCGGAAGTAAATATTATGCTCATGTTGTGGTGGAAGGCCATCCGGCCGCTGCCATTACCTACGAAGGAATGACCAAGGGCTATGGAAGTGCTGTATTGAAGGTACCGCGAAAAGAAGCCAACAAACTGGTGGTTACGGTAAGTGAAAAAGGTTGCCCAACTGTTCAAAAACAATTTACGCAACGTAAATTCCGGGGGTGGGCGTTTGTGGGCACATTGGTGACATTCACCGGTTTAACAGTAAATGGGATGTGGTTACCTATACCTTTTGGTGTTATGCTGGATGGCGCTACCGGTGCATGGTGGAAACCGGATGTGGAAGAAATGGGCGTTTCCAAAACCGATTTCAAAAACTTTAATTATGTAATTCGCTACAATGAGTGTGAGCAACCCTCTCCTTCACCTTTAAGCCAGATTAAATCGGAAGGTACCATTCCAACGGTGGTAAGCGCTGCTCCTTCACATGAAAACAGCAACTAAAAAGTATGTTTTTTAGGGTAAATTTCCGGTTCCTCCAATAACCTGAAATTTAAACCCCAAAATTAACAAAAGTCTGTGGCTTAAGCCATGGGCTTTTTTGTTATCCTGTAACAGACTATTCCTACAAATGAGTGAATGAAATGAAGTTTTAAACTATTTAACCCACTTACCATAGGGCATCTTTATAGATTTGCGCTACATTTAGGGGGTTTATGGGCAGTATTTCGCTACAATTGGATGAGCTGTCCATGGGATAGTTGTTTAGCCCGGGATTAATCATAAAAGTTATTATATGCATCAATTTAAAAATACAAGGCACAAGCTCCTTAAAAAAAACAGGTTCGTTTGGTTTCTTTTGATTGGTTTTGTGGCATCTTCAGTAATGATTTCGGTGGATGCACAAACCCAGTACAAAACGGGGTACGTGGTAACGCTGAGCGGCGACACGCTACACGGCAAAATTGATTACCGCGGAAGTGTACAGATGCAACAGCAGTGTACATTTAAAGATGCAGCGAAAAATAAAACCACCTATTTCCCGAATCAAATTAAAGAATTCCGGTTTGTGGACGGCAAATATTATGTTGCGAAGCCGTGGAACGACCAGTCGGTTTTTTTTGAATACCTGGTAAAAGGTAATGTGAGTTTTTATTACCTGAAGTACCAGGGAAAGGATCGGTATTTTGTGGATAAGGCGGGTGAAAGCATGGCAGAAATTAAATACAACGAAGGAACCAAACAGCGCCAGGAAAAAACCTATTACTACGAATCAAAAATACACATGGGTGTACTGCGGTATTACATGCAAGATGCTCCTCAGGTAATCCCTCAAATAGAAGCCCTGGAAAAACCCAGTGCACAAAACCTTACGCAGCTTTCACGGGTCTACCATGGCAAGGTGTGTGCCACCGACTCGTGTATTGTCTACGAAAAACAAACACCCCCGGTAGGTATTTCCGTGGAACCCTTTGCAGGAATGGTGCAATTTAACGGCTACCCCGATTTTCAGTCGGAGTTTGGAGCCTACGTTTATGTATGGGCACCCCGAATGAATGAAAACCTTTACCTGAAAACCGGTGTGGCCTACCACCAGCAACCAACGGAAGATGAAGAGGTATCGGCCTACCGCATTCCCCTTCAATTGCAATATGTATATGGTGCCTACAGGGTGCAACCCAAGCTTAGTGCGGGCATTAACCTGTTGGTGCGGCAATTGCCTGATTACACCGAACTGTACAACAACCTTACCCTTAATTTGGGGCTGAATGTGGTACTTACCAAATCTCTGGCCTTAAGCGCGTGGTTTAATACGGATTATACATCCTTTTCGCAAACAATGCTGAGCGAAAATAGTGGAGGAGGTCTGGTTTCGTATGCCATTAGTTTGGGCCTGCTCATTCAACTGTAAAAAAAACAGGCGCCACATGAACCTGTTGTGCCGAAGTTTTGTTTATGGCCATCATAAAATTTGATGTAGATAAGCATACATGCACACTGATGTGTTTTTCCATCCGTATGAGGAAATTATTGATGGATTAGCGGAGCAGAATTACGCGATTATTAACGGGCTGTTTTTGCCCGAAATTCTGCAGGGATTAAAACTACGAATGACCAAGTTACGGGCTCATGACCGCTTTAAACGTGCAGGCATAGGCCAGTTAAATACTTTTACTGTCGAACGCGCCATCCGGTCCGATAAAATTCACTGGATCAAAAATGACACTTCCCATCCCCTCGAAAGCTCTTTTTTACAAAAAATAGGAGAGCTGAGTACGTACCTGAACCGTACCTGCTATACCGGTATACAGAATTGGGAATTTCATTATGCCTGTTTCGAAAAAGGTTGCTTTTACAAACGACACCTCGATCAGTTTAAAAACGACGAGAGCCGAAAGTTTTCGGTGGTTACCTACTTAAATAAAAACTGGAAACCAAAAGATGGGGGAGCGCTTGTGCTGTATGTGCAGAACCAGGAAATACACATCTTACCCGAATTTGGCAAAACCGTTATTTTTAAGAGCGATGTGCTCGAACACGAGGTATTGCCTGCCCGCCGAAACAGAAGCAGCATAACCGGCTGGCTCAGGTAAACTTTACAGTGCTGTTTTTTTAAAACCTTTTGTAAGGATTTGAACAAGTGTTCGTCTGTTTTGTAAATTAAATACAGTGCGTAACATAAAAATCAGCATCATGAAACCTGTATATTTCCTTTTAATGTTTTGGCTCACGGCGGCAGCCAGCTGTGCTCAAACGGCACAAAAAAGCGCAACCGATACCGGCTACCGGTTTAAAATCTTAACCCCCGAAGAGGAACGCGTAATTGTGCATAAAGGCACCGAAATGCCGTTTACCGGACAATACGATAAGTTTTACGAAGAGGGTACGTATACATGCAAACGTTGTGGTGCCGAATTGTATCGTTCAAAGGACAAATTTGATTCCGGGTGTGGCTGGCCAAGTTTTGATGACGAAATAAACGGAGCCGTTAAACGCACACCGGATGCTGATGGAAGGCGTACCGAAATTACCTGCGCCAACTGCGGAGGGCACTTAGGCCATGTGTTTTTAGGCGAGGGGTTTACTGCGAAAAATACACGACACTGTGTGAATTCCATTTCGATGGAATTTATCCCTGCAAGCGCAAAAAATAGTACCCAGTCGGATACAGCATATTTTGCCGGAGGTTGCTTTTGGGGCGTGGAATTTTACATGGAAAAGCTTCCCGGAGTAATTTCTGCTGAGTCAGGTTACATGGGTGGAAAAGAAAAAAATCCCACCTACCGGCAGGTAAGCAGGCACGAAACAGGGCACGCAGAAACCGTACGGGTCATTTACCAGGCGGACAAAATTAGTTACGAAAATCTGGCACGGTTGTTCTTCGAAATTCATGACCCCACCCAGGTGAACCGTCAAGGCCCTGATGTGGGCGAGCAATACCGGTCGGAGGTATTTTACGCTACCCCGGAAGAAAAGTCAATACTTAAAAAACTTATTGCCATATTACAGGCTAACGGGTACAAAGTTGCCACAGCGTTAAGCCCGGCTGGTACTTTTTGGCCGGCCGAAAATTACCACCAGGACTATTACGACCATAAAGGTACGTTGCCTTACTGTCACGGTTATGTGAAACGGTTTCCGGAATAGTCCGGTTCCTTTTTATGAAATATATCCCGTAAAGCAGTTTTCCCCACCGGAATGCTGCTTTTTTCGTAGTTCTAAATTAGGCCGGTGTACAAACTTTTATTCCCTGTATATGTTTTGCTTGGATATGCTGTGGTTCGGTTCAGGTGCACCCAACATTTCGAACCGGCCCCTTATTTGCTAACTAACAATTAAATACTAAAAATGACCTTTGTCAAAAAAAACCTATTATGGCTGCTTGGTGCAGCAATGTGCTGTGGTGCCATAGTGCACGCGCAGGATGAATCGTTCACGATGACCCAGATTGGAACCAATAACCTTTTGACCAAACCCTGGGATTTACAATACGGCCCTGATGATTACCTGTGGATTACCGAACGCGAATCGGGCATTATTTCCCGTGTACATCCGCAAACCGGCGAAAAAGATGTACTGGTACAAATAGCCGATGTATATGCCGACGGAGGGCAGGACGGACTACTTGGCATAGCCCTGCATCCCGAACTGCTGGGCGACAGCGCTTACGTGTATGTATCCTACACAAGACTGTTCCGGGGGCAGCGCCGCCAACGCATTGCCCGGTATACCTACCAGTTGAATGGTACAGACGGAAGCCTTACAAACCCCATTGTGTTGGTGGAGAACATGCCCGGCAGCAACGATCATAATTCCGGTAGACTGGTGTTTGGGTTGGATGGCAAACTGTATTACTCCATTGGTGATCAGGGGGTGAAAAACTGCGATACCAACCTGGCACAGTTTTTACCCTCACAGGCTGATGTTGACGCCGAAAACTGGTCCGATTATCCCGGAAAAATTCTACGCATCAATACGGATGGATCAATACCTGACGATAACCCGGTTATTAACGGCGTGCGAAGCCATGTATTTTCATATGGACATCGAAATCCGCAAGGGTTGGTGATGAGCAAAGGCGGCAAGCTGTACTCCGATGAGCACGGTCCCAGTTCGGATGATGAAGCCAACTTGATTGTCGCCGGTAAAAACTATGGA
>JAUIMD010000211.1 GCA_030433225.1 Bacteroidia bacterium | reverse complement strand
GGCGATGAATAATTGATAGTTGCCGGAATTACCTTATGGTAGGTGGCAAGGGTGGCTTTAATTAACCCTACCATGCCTGCAACTTCATCTGTATGGCCAAAGTTTCCTTTTGATGACCCCAGGCCACAATACTGCTTTTGCGTGGTATTTTCACGAAAGGCCTGAATAAGAGCCGATGCTTCAATCGGATCCCCCATAATGGTTCCTGTACCGTGGGCTTCGATGTAACCAATTTCATCAGGGTGTACGTTGGCATGCTTTTGCGCTTTACGCAACAACTCTACCTGACCGTTTACCGAGGGGGCTGCAAAACCAATTTTATCGTTTCCATCGTTATTAATAGCCCAGCCGCGAATGACTCCATAAATTTCATCATTGTCTTCAATAGCGTCATCCAGTCTTTTAAGCACTACCGCACCAATGGCATTGCTAAACACGGTTCCACTGGCATTTTTATCAAACGGGCGGCAATGGCCATCGGCAGATCGCATGCTACCGGTTTGGTATACGTAGCCGATTTCCTGCGGCGTTTGAACCGATGCTGCACCGGCTATGGCCACATCCGAATCGCCCGACACCAGGCTGGAACATGCCTGCGCCACTGCTGTTAACGAGGTGGAACAAGCAGTTTGAACGTTTATTGCTGGTCCGCGTAAATTAAACAAATAAGCCGTGCGCGTTGCAATAAACGCGGCATCGTTATTTACGTAGGTATGGAAGGTTTCTGCATTAGAAAAGTGCATATAATCTTCATACAGTGCCCTGTTTCTTAATATGTTATCGAACAAATAGGAGTTAAGGTTTACGCCGGCAAATACCCCGATGTCACCAAGGTGAGTAAAGGGATCAATGCCTGCATCCTCCAATGCATTCCAAACCGTTTCGAACCACAGGCGTTGCTGCGGGTCGGTATGCCGTGCATCGTTAGGCGAGTACCCAAAAAACTTCGCATCCCAGTCTTCAATGTTATTTAAAATTCCTCGTGAACGAATGTAATTGGGGTTGTCCTTATGCTGCTCGAAAGTAACGTCGCTTTTCCGCAATTGCTCATCACTGAAAAAGCGAAGCGATTCCTTATTGTCGCACAGGTTTTTCCAGAATTCCTCAATGGTATCTGCCTCCGGAAATTTTCCGGCCATTCCGACAATCGCAATCCGGTGGTCTGTTTTATCCCCATCCGTTTTCCGGCTCTGTTTTTGCTGGCGATCAGCAGTAGCAGCTTGTTTTATGCCGTACTTTTTATTTAAAAATGATGCTAAGGCCTCAATGCTTGGATATTGAAAAACATCTACGGTTTCTACAGTAAGCTTGTGTTCTTTTTGCAATCGCGATTGGATATACGGAATCATAATGGAGTTTCCGCCAATGTCAAAAAAGTTATCCGATGTATCGATTTGTTCTTTTTTTAATACCTCCTGCCAAATGGCGAGCAGGATGCTTTCAATATCGCCTTTTATCGTTTGATTAGTGCTCAATTCCTTTTCGGCATGTGCAGCAAGGGCTTTTCGATCCAGTTTGCCGCTGGATGTCATTGGAATTACTTCCAGGTGAATAAAGCGGGTAGGAATCATATAGGCCGGTAAACGTTGGGTAAGAAAATCCACCCAGGCTTTTTTATCGGCCACCTTCCCCATGGAAACCGGTTTAATGTAGGCTTCCAGAATCGGGTTTTCGGGATTATCCCGGTTTACAATTACAGCACATGATTCAACGGTAGGGTGTTCGGACAATCGCGCCTCAATTTCACCCAATTCAATTCTAAATCCCCTGATTTTTACCTGGTTATCCATTCTCCCCAAATAATCAATTTCACCAACTTTATCCCATGCGGCAATGTCTCCGGTTCGGTAAACACGGGTTGGTTTGCCATTCAGGTCAATTTCCACAAATTTTTCCCGGTTTAAATCATCCCGGTTTAAGTATCCCTTGGCAAGGTTTACACCGGCAATTACCAGCTCTCCCTGCACCCCAACCGGTTGAATTTTATTTTTGCGGTTCACCACCCATAATTGAGTATTGTCGATGGGCTTTCCAATGTAAATTTTGGAATGCTGTTTGCCAGGGTCACAATCGTAATAGGAAACGTCAACCGTTGCCTCCGTTGGGCCGTACAAATTAATCATTTGTGCGTTTCCGGTTCCTTTAACCAGGCTATAAAACTGGTTAACAGCATCTGCCGGCAATGCCTCGCCACTAAGGAATATCCGGTTTAGTGAGCGTATGCCTTCGGTTTGCTCAAAGGCATCAATGTAGGTATTAAAGGCATTAAACATAGAGGGAACAAAATGGATGGTAGTTACCTTATGTTGTTCAATAGCCTGTGTTAACCTGGACGGCTCTTTTTCAAAGCCGGGTTCCAAAACAACAAGGGCGGCGCCTTCAAACGACCACCAAAACAGCTCCCACACCGAAACATCAAAGGTGATCGGTGTTTTTTGAATTAAAATATCTTTTTCGGTTAACGGATACTTTTTTTGCATCCACCCTATGCGGTTTAATACAGACTGGTGTTTGATAATTACACCCTTAGGTGTTCCGGTTGATCCGGAAGTATAAATGATATAAGCACTGGTATCTGAGCCTAAAGTTAGCCCGGGGTTCGTTTTATGGTGTTTCTCAAGCTCATGACTCAAGGCATCCAAATCAACTACCTTAGCAGTAATTTCAGGAAAATGTGTACCGTATGTTTTATGGGTGAGAATGGCCACCGGATTTGAATCGTCTACAATGGCTTTTGTTCTGTCTGCCGGAGAGGCCGGATCGATGGGCATATAACACCCGCCGCATTTTAATATGGCAAAAATACCCGCCATCATTTCGGGTGACCGATCCATGCATACCGCAACAATTGAATCCTTAACCGTAAAATGCTTATTTAAATAGGCAGCAATTTGGTTGGCTTTTTCGTTTAATTGCTGATACGAAATTTTTTCGTCTTTCCAGTATAGAGCCGTTTGATGAGGCGCTGTGGAGGCCCAATATTCCAGTTTTTGATGGATACAAACCGAATCTTCAAATTTGCATGCAGTATCATTTTGAGCTGATAAAAATGCCAGATCTTCAGGAATCAGCAGCTCTAATTCATCCGAAGGACATTCGGGGTTTTTGCCTACCTCCTGTAAAATTGTTTGATACATATCCACCCAACGTTGAATGGTTTGGGGCGCATATACATTGGTATTGTATTCCGCTTGAAGGGTAACCCCGGCGGCACCATCAACCAGCTCAAAACTCAGGTCAAGTTTAGCCCCGTTTTTTGGATGCGCTACCGGTAGAAGCGGAATGCCGTTAAAATGCATCTCTTTTACTGCACTGTAGCAAAAGCTAACCTGGTAAAACGGATGGATGGCATGGTCTCTTTTCACCGGTGCATTTTCGATGAGCAACGGATAAGGAACCGCCCCATGTTTACCGGTAAAAATCAAATTATTTTTAATCTGTTCGATTACATCAGGCAAGGATGGTGATTCCGAAAAATTAAATTTGACCGGAAGCATATTTTCAAAGTTCCCTATCGGTCCGGGGGTATCCAGTAAAGAAACCGGATATCCGATTTGCAATTCATCCTGGCCACTTAACCGGTGCATTAAAATAGCAAATGCGGCAAAATACACCAGGTTTTTATCCTCCCCTAATGAAGGAAGTGCACCGTGAAGTTCGGTTTGCAGTGTACTACCCGATAAGTCGAATGAAATGTTTTCGGTGTAATCGGTAGGTAAATTCAGTTTTTCATTGGGGTTTGGAAAGTGTTGTTGCCAATTGGCCAGCAATTGCCTGCATTCATCGGATTGTTGAAATGCATTAAGCATTTCCACCTCGCGCGCATAGGCGGCATCAGGTGCTGCGTAACCACTGGTTCCTGTTGTATGTAGGAATGTATATTCCTCGCCAATTTGTTTAATTACCTCACGTGCGGCATTCTTATCCAAAAGAAGCGAATGAAAGGTAAAGGAAAGAAGGTATTTACCATTTTTAAATGAAACCAAAGCTACCGACATCAACTTTTCACTGCTCGCATCCAGCGGACTGTTCACAATTTTATCCAATTCGTTTTGTGCCAGCTCATCACTGTAATCTTCAGCTATTTGAATGGATTGAAAACGAAAATCGGCCGGGTTTTGCTTTTGCATGGCTACCACATGGCCTTCTTCGTACGTAAATGCCAATTGCAGGCCGGGATGGTGCTTTACGGTATTGGTGATGGAACCAATGAGCAGGCGTTCATCTACTGCATCATTCAGCAAGTAGGTATAAGAAATATGGAGTGCCTCTTTACAAGTGGTTAGGTTGGCAAGAGACCAGGTTAATTCTTGGTTTTTCAACACTTCTTTTCGGTTCATTCTTTACAGTTTAAATGGTTTGTTTATTAAACTAATTGCTGCAAATTATTTTCCGGTTCAACGGGTGATCAATTCACGGCAAGAAAAAAGGTTTTTAAAACAGGTAAAACTTTAACAAAAGTATAAATTCCAACAGATTAAATCATATTCCTGATCGCTAAGATTTTCTCCTCCTATCCTAAAACGTTTTGAATCTATGTAAAACGTTTATTTCAGGTATAGACGGCTTCAACCAATATTCTGCGTAAGGTTTATACATTGTATCTGGTAGCAAAAATAATATATTGTTTACACTAAAACAACATTATTTTTATATAAAAAAAGAATTTGCACCCATAAAACTTAAAAGCGGTCGTGTAAGTGTGGGTAAAACAATTGGCGGAGGAAACCAGAAATAACGTGGTTATGCTGCCATAACGGAAAGCGGCTATATGCACACAACCTGAAAATTA
>JAUIMD010000210.1 GCA_030433225.1 Bacteroidia bacterium | reverse complement strand
TTGCAGCCAATAGCTATGAATTATGACGAGCACTGAACACGACGATATCCATCACCCGGAAAATGATGCTGAATATATGGGATTAAATGTAAATGCGGGGGTAAATCAACCCCCATCCGTAAACCCAAACTTAAAGAATTTACGCAAAAAACGCCGACGTGCACTTACACTGAGCGAATACGTTGAAGGCATAGAAAAAGGGAATATTTCCATCCTAAGTCAGGCGGTAACGTTGGTGGAAAGCAACAAGCCAGAGCACTTTCAGCTGGCACAGCAAATTATTGATAAGTGTGTGCCCAAAAGTGGTACGGCCATTCGCCTGGGCATAACGGGGGTGCCCGGTGCCGGTAAAAGTACGTTTATTGAGTCCTTAGGAATGCACATATTGGGGCAGGGGGGCAAATTGGCCGTTCTGGCCATCGACCCCAGCAGTGAGCGTACCAAAGGGAGTATATTAGGGGATAAAACACGTATGGAGCAGCTTTCGACCGAAAACAACGCGTACATCCGCCCCAGTCCATCGGCAGGTACCCTTGGCGGGGTGGCGCAAAAAACGCGCGAAACCATCATTTTGTGCGAAGCAGCCGGCTTTGATACCATTTTTGTGGAAACCGTGGGCGTAGGACAAAGTGAAACTTCGGTTCACTCCATGGTCGATTTTTTTCTGCTACTGATGCTGGCCGGTGCCGGTGATGAACTGCAGGGAATAAAGCGCGGAATTATGGAAATGGCAGACGGTATTGCCATAAACAAAGCCGACGGACAAAACGTTAAGCGAACACAAATTGCCAAAACACAGCTCGTAAATGCACTGCATTTTTTTCCACCAACCGATTCGGGGTGGAAACCTGAGGTAATGACCTGCTCGGCCTATTACCACGAAGGCGTGAAAGAAGTGTGGCAAATGATTTTGGATTATGTTTCGTTCACACGGGGCAACGGGTATTTTGAAGGGCGGCGAAAAGCGCAATCCAAATATTGGATGTACGAATCGCTAAATTCGGCCCTGAAAAGCAATTTTTACCAGCAAGAAGGGATGCAGGCTAAAATTGTAAACCAGGAGTTTAAAGTGATGAACGATGAAATGAGCTCATTTAAAGCAGCCCGGGAGCTGCTCGAGGATTATTTTAAGGATTTAAAGGCGTAGAAAACAACAATGAAAGGAAAATACCGTGTTATATTTTGCTCCGACGTAAAATTAACCATCGAACTGTTTGAAGGAGATATCTACCTGAAACACCTGTTGCAATTGCTGGATGATCAGTTGGCACACAAGGCCTATGATCGTTCGTTTAACGTAATAACCGATGTGCGTGCAGCCCGGTTACACATTACGGCAGTCGATATGGATCAATTGATCCGCTACATTGCCGAAAACGGGTTGATGAACATAAAAAAGAAGGTGGCTTTGCTCACCAAAGAACCAAACCATGTGGTGGCATCCACCCTGTTTTCGTTAAATATGAAGGATTCAAATGCCGAACACCTGATTAACATCTACAGTACTGTGGATGCCGTTATGGATTGGATGCACCTCCCCTGGGCACCCGAAGATTATACCCGCTTAGTGAGTAACCCGGCTGCATCTGTGTATGAAGAGGTGAGGTCGGAGGAGTAAGCGGTTGCACGTGCCCATCCTACTGGGTTAATCCTTTAAATGGAATAATATACTCCATAGCAGAACTTACATAAACATAATTATATTTTTAATGAAAAACGTCAGAATACTATTGACGCTCACCCTCCCATTGGTACTATTGGGGGCGAGCTCGTGTTCTCAGTCACCAAGTGAGAACGTAGGAATTGATTTGAAAAACATGGATACATCCGTATCGCCTGCCGATGATTTTTACAACTACGTAAACGGCGGTTGGATGGAATCAAACGCCATCCCCGAAGACCGCGGGCGCTGGGGAAGCTTTGATGAATTACGGAAAAAGAACAACGCTGTAGTGTTGGAGGTGCTTGAAAAAGCAACCCAAAGCGGGCAGTTTGCCGAAGGCTCCGACGAAATGAAAGTGGCCGAATTTTATGCCGTGGGGATGGATACTGTTTTAGCTGAGGAGAGAGGAATACAGCCCATACAACCCTACCTGAACAAAATAGACGCGTTAACCAGTACGCAACAATTGCAAACCTTATTGCAGGAAATGCACATCGAAGGATTCGATCCGTTTTTTGGAATCGGGGTGATGCCCGACCTGATGAACAGCACGATGAATGCCGTTTACCTTGTACCTTCCGGGTTGGGGCTGCCTAATCGCGATTATTACACTAAATCAGATAGTGTTTCGGTGGAGTTGCGTCAAAAATACGTGGCGCACATCGGACGTATGTTAAGCCTCACCAACGCTGCCAGTACCGATGCCGAAATTGTGGCACAACGCATTTATAAACTGGAATTAAACCTGGCCAATTCACATTATACGCCGTTGCAACAGCGCGACTTAAGTATACAGTACAACCCTAAAAGTGTAGCTGAGTTGCAGGAAATGACTTCTTCCATCCAATGGCGTGCGTATTTGGATCAAACGGCTGCTGAAAAAGCGGAAACGTTGGTTGTGATGAATCCCGCCTATATGTTAACCCTGGATTCTGTACTGAACAATGCGCCCCTGAACGACCTTAAATGGTATGTAAAATGGCGCACCATTGACCGTGCAGCCAATTTTTTAAATGCTGCAATTGTTCAGGCTAACTTCGATTTCTTTTCAAAGGAAATGGATGGGGTAAGCGCCATGAAACCACGGTGGGAAACTGTTTTGGGAGTTACCAACGGGGCATTGGGAGAAGCATTGGGGAAATTGTATGTGGCCGAAGTGTTTCCTCCCGAGGCTAAAGTTTCGGCCGAAGCCATGGTGCAGGATGTGGTTGCCGCTTTTAAAAACCGGATTGAGGCCCTGGATTGGATGACAGATTCCACAAAAGTTAAGGCGCTTGAAAAGTTAAGCAAGTTTACCGTTAAAATCGGTTATCCAGACCAATGGAAAGATTACTCCACCCTGGAAGTGGGAAACAGCGGTGCTACCTACTCGTACTTTCAAAATGTGATTAACGCAGCAGTTTACGGCCATTACGATGCCATGGCAAAAATAGGGAAAGAAGTGGACCGGGCAGAATGGGGAATGACCCCCCAAACGGTTAATGCCTATTACAGCCCCTTGAAAAACGAAATTGTATTTCCCGCTGCCATTTTACAACCTCCGTTTTACGATTACCGCGCTGATGAAGCTGTAAATTATGGAGGAATTGGAGCCGTGATAGGGCACGAAATTTCGCATGGATTTGATGATAAGGGCAGCAAGTTTGATGCCAATGGAAACATGATAAACTGGTGGACCGAGAAAGACAGAACAGAATTTGAGCAGCGTACAAAAAAGCTGGTTGATCAGTTTGATGCTTTTGAGCCATTGCCCGGTGTGTACGTACAAGGGGCATTTACCCTGGGCGAAAATATTGGCGATTTGGGTGGAATTAATACCGCTTACGATGCCTTGCAAATTTACCTGAACAGGGAAGGGCGCCCACAAGCCATTGATGGTTTTACACCTGAGCAGCGCCTGTTTTTATCGTGGGGCACCATATGGCGAACCAAAGTAAGGGATGAAAAGTTACGCTCGCTCATCCAATCCGATACGCATAGTCCCGGGTATTACCGCGCTTTTGCACCCCTAAAAAACATGGAAACATTTTATGCAGCCTTTGATGTAAAGGAAGGAAATAAGATGTGGATTGCTGCTGAAGACCGGGTGAAAATCTGGTAGATAGCCTGAAGATAGGTTGAGCGCACAGCATAAAAAGCCCGGTTGAAATTCATCAACCGGGCTTTTGTAGTTTTTAGCGGTACTGCAAGGGCGCATCTTACGTAAAGATAGGCGCCGGTGCTACCTGCTTATTTTTTAGGAACAAAGTGGAAATGTGATCCGTAACGCTCGTAAGCAGCTTTGTCGAGGCTTTCTCTGTGGTCGGGGTGCGCAACAGAAATAATCAGTTTGGCACGTTCCTGCATGGTTTTTCCATACAAATTAACCGCTCCATACTCGGTAACAATCCAGTGAATGTTAGCGCGGGTACTTACCACACCTGAACCGGGAAGTAGAATGGGCGAAATTTTTGAAACTCCCTTGGCAGTAACCGATGGCAGGGCAATAATGGGCTTACCACCCTTCGAGTGGCCTGCACCGCGAATAAAATCAATCTGACCGCCTACGCCAGAATAGTGTTTGGTTCCGATAGAATCGGCACAAACCTGCCCGGTAATGTCAATTGCCAGGGCCGAGTTAATGGCAGTTACTTTGTCCAGTTTTCGAATTACGTGCACTCCGTTGGTATGGGCAACATCCATCATGGCAACCCGTGGGTTATCGTCCACAAAGTCATACAGTTCTTTGGTTCCCATCAAAAATGAGGCGACCATTTTGCCACGGTCAATGGATTTGTGTTTACCGGTAACCACCCCTTTTTCTACCAGGGGAAGTATCCCTTCGGCAAACATTTCGGTATGTACACCCAGGTCTTTATGGTTGTGCAACTGAGCCAAAACAGCGTTTGGAATACCGCCAATACCCATTTGCAGGCAGGCGCCATCTTCCACCAGTTCGGCAACGTTTTTACCAATTTGGATGTCCGTTTCGCTCAATTGAGCTGCCGGGTGGGCATAAAGCGGGGAGTCGTCTTCCACAAAAATATCCAGTTCGCTAACGTGTATTTGCGAATCGCCCCAGGTACGGGGTACGTTAGGGTTAACAGCAGCAATAACTGTATCGGCGTTTTGTACGGCGGCCAGCGTGGCGTCCACCGAAG
>JAUIMD010000209.1 GCA_030433225.1 Bacteroidia bacterium | reverse complement strand
TCTTTACCCTCTATCATGGTGTTGGGAATAGGATATTCTACGTTTACAAAATCGTTGAGGTTCCATTTTCCTACAAGGTTTTCGGTTGCCAGTTTTTCACCGTCTATCAGTATGTCGAAGGTTCGGTTCCCTGACTCATTCCCCCAGTAGCGTGCCATAAGCGACAAGTCGGTTTTGTTCTGTGTGTTAAACGTATAGCTGATGAAGCCTCCATCGCGTGCATCGCGCCAGAATTCATTTTGATGGTTGCCCGAATACGAATTAAGTCCCTCGTACTGATGGTCGGCCTCGGGTTGTTGCTCACCCGGGGCAACCTTATCAATGGTACGGGCCTCCAGCTCAAGTTTCGTTTTTTCAATGGCTGCCAGGCTGTCCACCACTTGCTGGTACTGTTCTTCGCTAAGGTTTAGCCAATACATCATGTAGCGGGCATCGTGAATTTTGTAAAAAGGTTCTAGCACCAGGCCGGTATCGGCCGGATCCAGGTAAATGTTTTCCAACTTAAATTTCAGGTTTTCGCCCTCTATTTTGTTGATTTTTGCGGGCAACTGGTCCTGTTCTGCTAAAAGGAGCGGTGCATCTCCCAGCGGCATTAATTTTCCGTTGGCAATGTGCCCCCAGCGGCTGTCATCGGCAATTAAACCGGATAAGTCGTTGGTGCCGGTTTTGGCCCCTAATACTACGGGTCCATGCATAAAGGCTACATAGCGCGACACATTGGGCAAGGTTTCAATGGTGTTTTGCATGGGCAGTTCAATGCGTACCGAATCGCCGTTATTCCAGGTGCGCTCAATAGTAATGTAACTTTGTGGCACCGATGAAATAGCCAGCGGTTCTCCATTAATAAAAACCTGCATGGTGCCTTCAGCTACCCATTTAGGTGAACGCACATGAAGGGCAAATGGAGTTGGCGATGCGCAAGAAACGTGAAAACGGGTGGTTTCCTCTTCAGGGAATTGGGTTTCCTGCCGTAGGGTAATTTCTTTGGCTTTCCAGCTGAGTTCGGATGCCACAAACAAATTTACATAAAGGGTATCGGCCGTATGGGTATAAATAAATTCCCCGTATTTTCCGTGATTTTCCATGCCTGTACCTACGCAGCACCACATGGCCTGGTTGGGAGCTGAGTATACGCGGTAGTGTTGGGGGCGAGCCGGGGTAAAGTACACGTAGCCGCCATGCTCAGGGTGTTGGGTGGAAAGGATGTGGTTCAGCATGGCCCGCTCGTAATAGTCGGCGTATTTGGCTTGAGGATCCAGCCTGAAGAGGTGTTCGGTGAGCTTCAACATGTTGTTGGTGTTGCACGATTCGGGCCCTTCTACTGAATTGATATAGTCGATACTGGCGTTGGCCTGAGGGAAATATTCTTTGCGGCTGTTGCCTCCCAGGGCCAGGCTGCGATTTTCCACCACCGTTTCCCAAAAGAATTCTGCCGCTTTTAGGTAGCGCGCATCCCCGGATACTTCGGCTACCCGTTGAAACCCGACCGCTTTGGGTACTTGTGTGTTGGCGTGCAGGTTGTTCAGATTGTCGGATTGTGCCGCCATGCTGTTTAAAATTTGCTTGTGCGAGAAGCGTTTTGCAGCGGTCAGGTATTTGGCATCGGCAGTCATTTGAAAGGCATCGGCCAATACTTCATTCATGCCTCCATGCTCAACACCCAGCATGGTTTCCATTTGGGCATCTGAAAGTCCTGAGGTGATATCTACTGCCCAATCGCAAAACAGCAGAAATACTTCTTTTGCGGTTTCATTGTTTCCATACAGCCAGGCATCGCGCAATCCGGCGTAGGTTTTATGCAAATTGTACCATGCTACCCAGGCGTTGTTAAAGGCTGAGAAGTTGCCGGATTTAAAGGCAGGCCAAATGCCGGAGCTTGCAGGTACGCCACCTGCGTAGCCGATTCCCCATGTTGGATACGTAGTGCCGTTGGCCTGCTGGCAGGCCTGTAACTCACGCACCATGTAATTCATGAGGCGTTCGCATGCGGTATCGCCGGTTGCTGCAAAATGAATGGCCACGGCACTCAGGTAATGTCCTCCTATGTGCCCGTCTAATCCATCCCAGTTGGGGTAACTCATGGCTTTTGCGGGCAGGCCTGCTTCTTTACGGTAAGGGGCTAAAAGCCGGTTTACATCGTATTGCAGCAGGGTTTGAATGTTCAGTTCGGCGGCATGTTTAAAGGGGCCGTCCAGCAATACTACATCTCCCAAAGGAAATTCATTGGTATAGAGTTTATCCTGTTGGTCGCCACTTACCACAAAAGCACCTTCCACTTCGTAGTTCAGGGTGTAGGTTTTGGTGGAACTGCCATCCACTGCGGTTATCGTCAGGGTGGAAACCCCACTTCCGGAAGAAACATCCACCGCATTGTTTCCTTCCATTAAAACGCCGGGAATAACCGAAGTTGCCTGTGGGTGCACGGTGGTGGTTCCAACCGGTAAAAGTACAGTGTATGCCGTACTATCGGGATGAAATGCGGGGGTAAGTTTTGCATCCGCCACACGTATGTTTCTTAACTTGGCATTGGAAGTAACCTGTGGGGTTAAATCTCCCGTGCGGGTCAGTGTAAAGTGATCTGCTTTAAACCAGCCGTGCCCGTTTCCGGCGGTAAGGTTTGGAAATGAAAATCCCAGCGTGGAACCTTTTCCGTTGGTATGGATTCCAAGTTTTAGGGTACCATCAGTTACCGGAGCCACCACCGATAAGGTTTTAAAGGGGCCGGCATCGCTGGCCGTTTCTGTGTACCCCCCAAAAGAGTAGGCTTCCAGCTTTGCAAGGGCCGCAAGGTTTTCGGCAGAATAGGCACTTTCAGCACCAAACAACATGGAAACGCCATTGGCAAACAGGCGTTGCGTGGTTAAACGGCTGGTAGTTGCGTTGCTGCTTCCCATAAGGTCGGCCGTTACGGTGTACATTCCATTGGGCAGGTTCTGGATGGTCTGTGTCAACTCAACATCGCCAATAACCGCATTCCATGTTCCTATAATGTAATTGCCGGTTTTGGTATTGTCGCCATCGGTATTCACGCCCACCCAGGCATAACCCGAGGTTCCGTTCCAGGTCCATCCGCTGGCATTGCCGGTTTCAAATCCCGGGTTTACAATGGAGTTGGTGTAATCAGTTTGGGCAAATGTGGAGTTAAAAATGGCCAACATGCAAAAGAAAATGGCCACTTTCAGGGGTGTTTTAGTTTTCATTGTATACTTATTAGCAATCGTTAGTTAGCCGTTAAATTCAAGGGCAGGCATTTGGGATTGGAGAATGCGTTTGATGTACCCTGCGAATTTAATCCGGTGATTTTTTTATATCCTGCTAAGATAAGTGCAAAAATTGGTTAGCAGGAATTTAAATCGTGCAAAAAATGCGTGGAAATTCAGCAAAACGGGCAATCCCTCAATGCGTAAGGAATTGCCCGTTTCTTATTTTTTAGGCTGCTGTTTGCCCCGGCAGGCAGTAAGTGTGTGTGGAATAAAAAGGTCGCCGGGCGTTAACTAATGGTTTTATAAAATTCCAGCTCGTTGCCAGCTTTGGTGTGTACTTTGTCCAAAATAGCCAGGCGTTCAGTTTCACTTAAAGCCTTAAACGATTTGGCCAGATCTATTTTTTCCTGAATAAATTGCTTGTTTTCGGCGCCGGTAATTAAAACGCTTACCGGCAGGGACCACACAAAATAAAAGGCTTCTTCGATGGATACATAGTTGGGAATGAGTGGATCGTCTGTTTCCCATACCACCCGTTCCCCCCGTAAACGTTGTTTGAAAAACCGGCCATCCGCCAGCGTTTTCATGGCCAGTACACCCATGTCTCTTTCTACAGCCATGGGCAGTACATTTTCTATAAAACTATGGAAGTGTGCATCCACCACATTTACGGGCATTTGTACGGCGGTAAAAATATCGTTATCCGCTGTACGGTTTAGTATGTGCGTGTGAGCAGAAGGATCGTCGTGTCCGGTAAATCCAAGGTGGCGTACTTTGCCTTCTGCCCGGGCTTTTTCAAAAACTTCGAGTACTTCATTTTTTATGCGGTCGTCTACCTCACCCGGCGTTTCAATGGCATGTACCTGCCAAAGGTCCAGGTAGTCGCACTTCATGCGTGAGAGGGAAAGTTCGAGGTGTTCTTTGGCCAGCGCACCATTGGTAGCCCGCGTTTTACTCATAATGTAAACTTCATCGCGGTATTTAGGCACCAATAATTGTCCATACCGTTCTTCGGCCCTGCCCCGCGCATACGATTCGGCGGTATCGAAAAAGCGTACTCCTCCGGCTAAGGCTGTTTCCACAACTTCCTGGGCATCCCGTTCACTGGTCCAGCCAATGTGGTTCCCGCCCAGCCCAAGCATGGTTACCATTTCATTGGTTTTTCCCAGCCGGCGCAATGGTAAAAGTTCGCCCCATTTGTCACGTTGTGTGGCACTAAAGCCGGGTAGCGGAAGCATAAGGCTACCGGTAACTAATGCCAGTTGTTTAAGAAAATCCCTCCTGTGTTGCATGTCTATTGGTTTTTTAGTTGTACTCTGGTTGGATAAACTTACAATTTTTATTCAGATAAATTCCGGCTAAATGCGTTGCAGCCTGAAAAGCATTATCAGAAAGGTGTATAAAACAAAAACCTACAGCGTACAGGCGTACACCATAGGTTTTGTTTAGGTATTTTCAGGTAGGTAGGTTTATTTTATTCGGTATATGCCATATCTAAACGGGCATTTTGTACGATTTGAGATTCTTTTGGGCTGCGGTACCACTTGTTGTCTTTTTTTACCCATTCGGTTTCCGATAACAAAAAGAACTGATCGCCTGTGTCGCAATGCCAG
>JAUIMD010000208.1 GCA_030433225.1 Bacteroidia bacterium | reverse complement strand
TGCGGTGCTATGCCTGTGTATAATGTTTTATCTGTGTTTACGTAGGTGGTCTTGTGTTAACATTAAATGTTAATACAATGTAAATTCACGAAAATGCATGAATTGTTGGCGTGTCGGGTATGTATTTGCTTGTGACGGGACTTTTTAGTGCACTGTTTCTTAACGTATATGGGTTATGTAATTGCTGTTTATGCGCATAAAATTAACATAGAGTTAAAAAATAAAGCTAAAATTGTTTCATAAATCGAAAAATTTGTGCCTAATTTGTGTTTATATTAAACTAAGTGTTGATAATATGTTAAGAATATGCTTTCAGCTACTCGGCCAACACAAATAATGTTGGAATATTCTTCTTCGAATTATCACCTTAAGCCCGAGATAAAAACCTGATTAATAGAGTATAAGTTCATAATATTGCGTTTGGCCTTGAAAAACTTGAGTAAACATATCGTCCTGATTGCATTGCAGTTGATGCTTTTATTGTGTTTCTGTAATGTAAATTATGCCCAGGTTCAGGTGACTGAATCCAACGATTTGTTAATACTGGATGAGGTGATTCGTGTGGATTCAGGAGCAGGAATAACGGTTTTTGGCAATGTAACTGTAGAAACTGGGGCGCAGGTAGTAAATCATGGTTCTGTAACCTTTTCTACCGATCAGGTATACAAAGAAATCTACAACAATGCCGCAGAGGATGTATTCGCCGGTGAAGGGTATTATGTGTTTGAAGGAAGCAGTGAGCACTACCTGGGAGGAAACTATGATGTGCAGTTTAACAATATACGTCTGGATAAAGGCATTGCAAAAGCGCTGGTGGTAGAAGTGCCGGTGTTGCAGGTTAATAAATTGCTCGAACTTAAATCGGGTATTTTGGACATGGGTGAAAACCTGGCGCTTATTGAAAATGCGGACTCCAATGCGGTAAGTACCCGCTTTTTAAATATCTATTCATTTGTTAACGGGCGTTTAAAACGCAAAGTGAATTACGGAACTTTCTATCATTTCCCCGTTTCTCAGTCCCGCATCATCCGCCCGGTTATTCTGCAAAACAATTTTAATAACGTGGAGTACCTCGATGTGCTGTTTACCGATGGCGACCGTGTGGACCTTTCCTCCAAAATTGGCTTGCAATATGGCATTTCCTATTTCAAAGGCCTGGATCGAACCGGCGTTTGGGAAATTAATGCCGATGTGGAAAAACCCGAGGGTTCCATGAACATGGAGGCCTACATTGCCAACTTCAGTTCCTACTCCTCCCTGCAAGATAACATGTTTGGATTGCTGCAATCAGAAGAAATTGACCCCGCAACCGCCAGTTGGGATTTGGAAGGGGATATGGAGTATTACGACTCTCCCTACCGAAAAGTGGGAACACTTACCACTAAAATACGGGGAGCCGAAGAATTGGGCTACTATGCTTTAGGCATCGCCGAGCGGCAAAAGTTTGTCAATTTAATTGCACCGGGTCGCGGGCGCGAAACACGCTTTATTATTAAAGGTTTAGAGATTGACAACCCCGAAAACAGCCAGTACGACAATGAAAATTGCGAACTGGTGGTGTACAACATTTTTGGTCAGGAGGTATGGCGTAAAAAACCGTACCAAAACGACATGGATATGAAAGACTTTAAGGACGGTACCTATTACTATGAGTTCAAGTTTACCATTGATGGTAAGCCAGGTGCTATCCAGTCCTATATAGATGTAAAAAGAATTGATTAGTAAGTATGAACTACGCAAAGGTGGTAATAGCCGGACTCTTGCTTTCGTGTGCAGCACTGAAAGCCCAGGTTCCATTGCAGTTCTCCCAGGTATTTAAAACCATGGAGTTCATCAATCCGGCGTACTCGGCTTTCGAATCTTCTTTTACCGGAAAGCTGATGTTTCGGTCGCAGTGGGCTGGCATGGAAGGACAGCCAACCACAACAGGGGCAACCATTTATTCGCCCCTTAAAAATTACAAACTGGGTATGGGCGGTACCCTTATAAGTTTCACGCATGGCAGCCTGGTGCAAACCAACATATCCATGTCATTTAATATTGACATTCGGGTAAACCGGCGCGATAACCTTGCCTTTGGTTTGCAGGCTGGAGGCGAGTACAGCTTTTGGGACAAAGATAAAGTTGTAACCTACGCCGACACCCACCAGGATGAGTATGCCACGGGGTACGAAAATATTGATGAGAGAGGATTCTTTAATCCAACTTTTGGTTTAGGAATGATTTACTACAGCGACCTGTTTTATGCCGGTGCCAGCTCCTTTTTAATGATTAACGAAAACCGAAACCTGGATTTTAACTTCTATCAAGGATCGTTTTTTACGGGTGGATTTACCCAAAAACTGACCCGGGAGTGGTTCCTCAAAGAAACCATGCTGTTAAAGCTGATGCACAACGACGCCAATTCGGTAGAACTGGGGGTAAACGTTGCCTACCGCGACCTGCTTTGGTTTGGTACAGCATACCGCTATAAAGAGGCGCAGGTTTTTTTGCTCGATATGAAAATTACACGACAACTGCGCGTGGGCGTTAGCTACGATGCGCAACTGTCGCAATTAAAAAGATATACCTACGGAAGTTTCGAGGTGCGACTGGAATATCGTTCCGGAAGACGCAAACGCGGAGTGGACAGAACCCGAACCTTCTATAATTTAAACTAAGAGGATTATGATGAAAAGTTTACGTTTTGTGGGGATCATCGCATTAACAGCGTTCATAGCATTAAATACCAGTGCCCAGGAAAAGAAAGTTGAAAAAGCTCAAAAGTACTACAGCAAAGGTGAGCTGGAGCGTGTATTGCTTACCCTCAATAAAACCAAGGTGAGCAAAGACGATTACTATTACAAAAACTACCTGAAGCTTAAAGGAAATGCGTTGTACGAAATGGGACAAAGCGATGAGGCCCTTAAGGTATACCAGCAGGCCATTGATGAGCTGGATGTACGTAAAGTACACGAGTCCATTTTACTGCGCTACCTGGATATGAAATTTAATGAAGGTGAGTTTGATGTTTGTTTGGACCTGCTGGCGCAAATCAAACCCGTAAAAGGGGCAATGTACCGTAAAAAACCATATGCCCACATCGAAGAGATGTGCCAGTTTTCGAAAGACAACAACTCCGAGCAAAAATTTACCATAGGGTACGATTCCATTACCCGCATACAGGTGTGGGACGACATTGATTTGGGGGAAAATGTGGTATCCTTTGGAGGAGCTTTCTACTACGACAGCCTGATATTTTCGGCCTATACCGAGTATGAAGAGCGCAGCGAGTGGGAACTGGCGGCTAACGAAGGAGCAGCCAATGATGAGGTGTTAGAAATTACCAACCTCGATTTTTATGTGATGCCCCTCGATAAATCCAATGAGCAACGCCTGTTTTCCGCCCAAATAGCAAAAATGAACAACGAAGGCGCCTTGTGTTTTAACGGCGACTTTACCCACATGTTTTTTACCCGCCATTATGTGGCACCCAACGGGCGCGAAAACTTTAAAATCCACTTTGCCGAGCAAAACAAAAAAGGCGAGTGGGTGGATCAGGGACCGATAAACATCAGCTCTGACAAATATTCGGTGATGCAACCGCAATTGTCACCCGACGGTTCTACCCTGTATTTTGTTTCTGACAAACCCGGTGGCCGTGGAAACCTGGACATTTACTACGCCAAAGGGGCAAAAAATAAATGGTCGCAACCCGTAAATGCGGGTGCCGGAATTAATACGGCAGGAGACGAAATTTACCCCTACATGCGCAATGATTCCATCCTCATTTTTGCTTCAAATGGCTTAATTGGTTTTGGTGGATTTGACCTCCATTATGTAAACATTACAAAAAAGCCATACCTGCCCCGTAACATGATGACCCCCATAAACTCAAACTACAACGAGTATTGTATGATTGGGCATTACCTGCGTCCTGAGCGCATGGTGTTTTTCTCTGAACGGGGACGTGAAGGAGGTACGGAGCTTGCTTCCATCTTTGATAGCAAAGACGGAGCCGCATCGCCTGTACCTTACCTGGTGGATGTTATGGAATTGCCGCATGACCTGGACGGAAACGATAAAAACCTGAATCCTTCTGATGTTATGCAACCCACCCGTAATATGGCATCCGGCAAGTTAAAGCCGGAAGAAAAAAAGGAAGAAGTAGCCATGTCCAGCGAAATAAAAAAGGAACTGGAAAGCCTGCAGTTTCAGTTTAACAGCTCCACCCTGCAATACCCGGCTAAAGAAACCCTGAAGGCATTGCCGGCCTACTTAAAGGCCAACCCTGATGTACGCCTGGTAATTTCGGGACACACCGATTTGATTGGAACCGAGGATTACAACATGTACCTCTCTACCGAACGCTCGCGTGAAACCTACCGTTACCTCACGCAGGAGTTAGGCCTGTCGCCCGAAATGTTTGTGGTGGAAAGCAATGGAAAATATTTTCCAAAGGTTGAAACCATGGACCGCGAGGCCGGAGAAGTAAACCGCCGGGTAGAATTTAAAATGGTGCGCCAAAATGCCGAGCAGGGCATTACTATACGCTTTAAGCCGCACGACGAAATGCCGGAACTGATCAATAACCTGGAAGCGCTTTTCCTGGAAAACAGCAATGGCGAAGATGTGGTGGCTGAAGTACACGAAATAAAAGTACGCGATATCTACCGGGCGGAAGATGCGGTAGAACTGTCGGAAGTAGCCGGCCTTTACAACATAGATGTGCGCCTGATTAAGCAGGTAAACAACCTGAGTGTAAACGCACTTTCCGAGCGAGAAATGATCATTATTCCACTTTAAGGATAAAACTAAAGAACGATGCTAAGGCAAATACTGTACATATCTCTACTTATGCTGTGCCTCCCCTTA